>JAJRSY010000082.1 GCA_024278565.1 Bacteroidota bacterium | reverse complement strand
TTTTAATCAAATTATTAGGGCATACCCGTTTGAAATGAAAAAGCTACTTTTAGTATCGATCCTTTTCCTCTGCTCCTTTTGGGGAACTGCCCAAACGGCACAAGGTGAAGAAAAAGCACCTCAAAAAGAAACAACCACGCTACAAAAAATCAAGGTATTCCCCAACCCAGCGACCAATGTGGTCAACGTTATAGGACTGTTCAATAGTGCTAAGGCAAGTATTACCATCTCAGATATTACAGGTAACGTAGTACAAAAGCACCAGTGGCAAATTCACAACAATGCCCTGAGTATACCCATACCCAATTTGAAATCGGGCATTTATATTGTTCGGATTATCTCAAAAGAACAGCGGGTACACACAAAATTCCTTAAAAACTAGAACTCATAAATTGATCCACCAAAACTAAAAAAATCAATTAACGGGATTCTCTAATTTCTCGTAAAAATCAATTCGCCCTCATCATCAAAGTTCGGAATGTTCAGATCCTTAGCATCCACGGCCATCACATCGCCATTAATGGTCACCTTTGCAGTCGCTGTTTTTCCGTTCGCATCAATAGTGGTCAAAATACTTCCATCAAAGGTATAGGTGCCTGAATCGGTATCCTTTTGGGTTGGACAAGGAACATCCAAACCAGTCGCCGTTGCGTTTACTTCAAGATAGTTTCCTGAACTCTCAGCTACTGTTGTCAAGTCTTGATTGAACTTAAACGTTAAAATAACACAGTCCTTAGCAGTTAAAAAATCGAGTATTTGCTTACCGAATTTAGCATCGTCACTTGCCGTATTGGTATCGATTCTTAATTCAGTGGCATGCCAAGTACCCACTATTGACTCGGCTTTGTTTTCATCCTTTGAGCAAGACACCCCTAGGGTGGTCATCATAAAAAGTAGCGCTATTTTTAGTTTCATTTTTTGTTGTTTTTAGTTGATGTTGTTAATGGCAGAACGCAAAAAGAAAACATATATTTTAGCCATTGTGGGTTAACGTAGATATACCTCTTCCTTTTTTGATATCCCTTTGGATGAAAAACCAAAATTTCGAGAAGCTATTCCTATAAAAAGGGAGGCAAAAAACACAGTTAAAACATCCATTCAAAAAAGCAAAAAAGTAAACTACCTCGGGGCATTAATAGGAATTCATCTTTTACATTTCGACGCAAGCGTCGGAGTATTAAACCCACTGGTGGGAATAAACAGAAACAAGCATTTGTATTTCAACTTAATAGTTGTACATTTGCACCCCGTTTATAGGGATTGAACTGTTTAATAGTTAAAAATAGTAGTAAGTGGATACATTAAGTTACAAAACTATTTCGGCCAATAGAAAAACCGTTGACAAGCAATGGTTGTTGGTTGATGCCGAAGGTCAAACACTAGGTCGTCTTGCTTCAAGAGTGGCGAAATTACTTAGGGGAAAGCACAAACCTAATTTCACCCCGCATGTAGATTGTGGCGATAATATTGTTATAATCAATGCTGAGAAAGTGACCCTTTCAGGCAACAAATGGGAAGACAAGACATACTCACGTTACACAGGTTACCCAGGTGGCCAACGCTTTACAACAGCAAGGGAATTGTTGGAGAAAAACCCAGGTCGTATCGTTGAAAAAGCAGTTAAGGGAATGCTTCCGAAAAACAGATTGGGCGCCGATCTTTTCAGAAACCTGAAAGTATATGTAGGTCCAAAACACGACCAAGAAGCACAAAAACCAACCCTAATAAACTTAAACGACCTTAAGTAATGGATATAATTCACAAGATAGGCAGAAGAAAAACAGCAGTAGCCCGTGTATATGTTTCAAAAGGAAAAGGAAACATAACGATCAACAAAAGGGATTTGAACGATTATTTTCCCACAGCCACATTACAGTACAAGGTAAAGCAACCTTTTTCGGTGACCGAAACCGAAGGCGACTTTGATGTAAAGGTCAATGTTTTCGGCGGTGGTATTACTGGGCAGGCAGAAGCTATCCGCTTGGCACTGGCAAGGGTGATGTGCGAGATCGATGAAGAGAACCGATTGGTCCTTAAACCTGAAGGTCTTTTAACAAGGGATCCGAGAATGGTAGAGCGTAAGAAATTCGGTCAAAAGAAGGCCCGTAAGAAATTCCAGTTCTCTAAACGATAGGGTCATTCAAAAACAATCCTTGCATTTTATATCAAATAAAGGGTTATATGAATAGATTCTTCTAAGATAAGATTGAAATACCTGAATATATTCAGGAAACTATAATTAGATACTGAAACCACGAATTGTCGAGGCAGTATAAACCCAGTTCATTGAAAATTCGCTCTTAACAAAGCGGATAATTAAAAATCCTAGATACAGCATCTGCAGTATCAAGGTAAATTAGTTTAGCATCTAAATGATGGAGGCTTCATGTGTTTTACGTGATACCACTTCACCATTGCTAATTCAAAAGAACGTAAACTAAATTAAAATGGCCGAAAAAGTCGGAGTAAAAGAATTATTGGAAGCAGGTGTGCATTTTGGCCACCTTACACGAAAGTGGAACCCGAACATGGCGCCCTACATCTACATGGAGCGCAACGGAATACACGTTATCAATCTATACAAGACCGTCGCAAAAATGGAGGAAGCCAATGAGGCTCTTAAAAAAATTGCGGCATCAGGCAGAAAAATACTTTTTGTAGCTACAAAAAAACAGGCCAAAGACATTGTTTCCGAAAAAGTGGCAAGTATAAATATGCCATATATCACAGAAAGATGGCCCGGCGGAATGTTGACTAACTTTGTAACGATTCGAAAAGCCGTAAAAAAAATGGCAACCATCGATCGCATGAAGAAAGATGGCACATTTCTTACCCTTTCTAAAAAAGAAAGATTACAGGTTGACCGTCTTCGTCAAAAACTAGAGAAAAACCTTGGTTCTATTTCTGAAATGACCCGTTTACCAGGGGCATTGTTCATAGTAGATACCATGCGCGAGAACATTGCGGTAAAAGAAGCCCAGAAATTGAATATTCCGATTTTTGCCATGGTAGATACCAACTCTGACCCTAGGGATGTTGATTATTTGATACCCTCGAACGATGATGCCTCAAAATCGATAGATATAATAATGACCCAAGTCACCAATGCGGTTGCAGAAGGTTTGGCCGAACGTCATTCTGAAAAACAAGCAGGAAACGAGGGTAAGGAAGAAAAACCAAAGGCTGAAAAGAAAGAAACAGTAGCAGAAGAAAAGCCTCAATCTGTAAAAACGGAAGAAAAAGTCGCAGCTATTGTTGAAGAAAAGCCCAAGAAAGAAGAAACCGTTGCCGTAGTAAAAGAAGAAAAGCCGAAAACCACAAAAACACCAGCTAAAAAAGAAGCGGCACCAAAGAAAACAGCAAAGGCAAAATCATCAAAAGGTGATGATTTGACCAAAATCGAAGGAATTGGCCCAAAAGCGGCAGAAGCCCTTACCAAAGCAGGAGTTGCAACTTTCGCTGAATTGGCAATAGCCAAGCCAGCCAAAATCAAAGAAATCTTGGCCGAAGCCAGTTCAAGAATGGCGCATTTAGATCCGACCTCATGGTCCAAACAAGCCAAAATGGCCGCTGATGACAAATGGGACGAGCTAAAAGAATGGCAAGACAAGGCAAAAGGGGGAATTGAATAAACCCAGTCAGCAACCTTTTCAGTTCTAATTTCAAAAGTGTATATCAGCAATTCATGTAGCGAAAATCATTTGAAGTAGCTATCAAACACACGTTTATTAAATTTTAGAATACAGGAGTTATTCTATTAAACCGTATAAAATAAGATCATGGTAAAAATTACCGCAGCAGAAGTAAACATATTAAGAAAATCTACCGGTGCCGGTATGATGGACTGTAAAAATGCCTTGGTCGAAGCCGAAGGTGATTTTGACAAAGCAATTGATATCCTCCGTAAAAAGGGACAAAAAGTGGCAGACAAAAGAGCTGATCGAGACTCTTCTGAAGGTGCTGCTATTGCAAAAGTAAATTCAGACAACACCTCTGGGGTCATTATCTCTTTGAACTGCGAAACCGATTTTGTCGCAAAAAACGAGAGCTTTGTTTCACTTGCAAAGGAATTGGCCGATATAGCCCTAGGTTGTGAAAATAAAGATGCTTTTTTAGCCGCAGATTATAAAGGCATGACCGTTCAAGAAAAACTTATTGAGCAAACCGGTGTTATCGGAGAGAAAATCGAAATAGGTGGGTTCGAAAAATTAGACGCGCCCTATGTTGGCCATTACATTCATGTAGGAAACAGAATTGCTGCCATAGTCGGTATTTCGAACAAGGTAAACGATTCGGCATTGGTAACCAAAGACCTCGCCATGCAGGTGGCATCAATGGGTGCAACCACCTTGTCGTACAAAGATTTTGATGCTGCGTATGTCGCTGCTGAAACTGAAGCACGTATTGCCGTTATCGAAAAAGACAACATCGAACTAGGAAGACTAGGGAAAACACTCAAAAACGTACCCTTGTATATTTCAAGAATGCAATTGACCGATGAAGTAATTGCCCAAGCAGAAGAAAGTGCCAAAGCACAATTGAAAGTAGAAGGAAAACCAGAACAGATTTGGGATAAAATTCTTCCAGGTAAAATGGAGCGTTTCATTTCTGACAACACCACCCTCGATCAAGAGCAGTGTCTTTTAGATCAGAATTTCATCAAAGATGAGAAAAAGAGTGTGGCCGATTATGTAAAATCAATAGACCCCAATCTGGAAGTAACCGGATTCAAAAGGGTTGCTTTGGGATAACCTATCTCAAACGAACTGCAAAAACCACCATACCTCACAAGGTATGGTGGTTTTTAATTTTATGTGATAGTGGTAATTTAACGCCTGACCTATCAAGATAATTCAGCCGCAACAAACCGCCTACAAAACTCTTTGATTTCATCCCTAGCCTTTAAAAAGGCCGCATGTTTCTCTTTTTCGACTCCTTCTACTTTCGAAGGGTCAAAGAAATTATGGTGTATTCTTTTAGCATTCTTTGAGGGAATAAAAGGGCAATTCTCTTTGGCATGGTCGCAGACGGTAATGATAAAATCAAAGTCGATTTCTTGGTATTCATCTACATGGTTTGACGTATGCTGGGCAATATCGATTCCATCTTCCGCCATAATCGATACTGCACTGGGGTTTAGCCCATGGGTTTCAATGCCCGCGCTATAAATAGTTGCCTTGCCATTTTGAAAGTTGTTCAGGTAGCCGTGGGCCATTTGGCTTCTACATGAATTACCTGTACAGAGCACCAATATGTTTTTCATCAATCCCTAGCTTTTACCGTTAATCATGCAAAGATGGAAACTTACGTGAACTATTCGGTCTCCTTTTTCAAAATAATTTCAAAGTTTGGAATCAGTCAACCCCAATTTTCTTGCTTCTTCTTTCAAAAAGAAGATTGTCTTTCCAATTTCCATCAAGTTTGCCTACCCGTTCACGTTTTCCGATATATCGAAATCCCATTTTCTTGTGAAGCTGGATGCTTCCCTCGTTTTCTGGAAAAATTCCTGATTGCAATGTCCATAGACCCTCGGTTTCACTTTTTACGATCAAATGTTCCATCAACATTTTGCCGATTCCCAAACCTCTTCGGTTCTTACCTATATAAACACTCACTTCTGCTATACCACCATAAACACATCTACTGGATACGGCAGATAATGCAGCCCAACCCAATACGGTTTTGCCATCGGTCGCTGCCAAACGGCAGGCTTTAAGATGGGCATCGTTCCAAATTCCATAAGATGGAACGGTTTTCTCAAAGGTTGCAAAACCTGTAGTGATTCCTTCTTCGTAAATCAAAGAAACCGCTTTCCAGTCATCAGCCTGCATTGGTCTTATTTTTATTGCTTCGGGCATATTCTTATTCTATTAGGGCTTGTGAAATAATAAGTTGTACAGAATAGACGAACCTGCCTGCCGGCAGGCAGGTTTTCAACAGGGCGGAACGTTAAGAAAATACCCAGTGGGTATTTTTCAGTACGACAAGGCGAGAGCTTTGGGCGAGACGGAGCGTGGATACCAGCTGGTGCATTGGCAAGGGCAAAAGAACAAGTTTAAACGTATCACTTATTCTTTCACAAGCCCTTAGCACCCATTTAAGCATCAAACCGTATCAAATCTTTTTCAATAAAGACCAGACAAGTTCTAGCAACAACCACTCTCTGGCGCACAACAAACCTCTTCTTTATTATCTGCTTCTGATGTAACACAGGCCTCCTTGGCTTTACAACCTGTCTGCTCCACACTTAATTTCAGTATAAGTTGGTCTTTCTTCAATTCAAAATCACGAACAAAAAGCTGTGCCGTATGAAAGTTGGGGCTACTATACTCGAACTTTATTTCCACTTCTTTTTCAATGGGCCTCATACCATCAACCCTGTTCAAAATACCTAAAGCTTTGTATGCCGACATATATTCTAAAGTGTCATTCTCTTTGGGACTCTCCCAAAGCTGGATGATGGTCTCTTTCCAAAAATCAGTACCTGCACCACAATCAACTGATTCTATACTGATGTTTTTTACTTCGGTGATATGGTAGTTCGCCCCAACAAAATGGCCGCTCTTATATTCAAAAAGCAGGCTTTTATCAGCGTGTTCTTTTAAAAGTGATAAAAATTCATTTGTTTTCATAATCGTTTGTTTTAGCAACAGTTAAATTTTGTTTTATCAAAAAAGGAATTCAAAAGCTTCTGTATTTCCTTCCATTTTTTCAAATTGATACAGTAGCATACTTTTTTTCCGTCAATTTCACCCTGTATCAGATCAATACTTTTCAGTTCTTTTAAATGCTGTGATATCGTGGGTTGTGCAAGACCGATCTCATCGACGATGTCATTGCATATACAGGCTTTTTGGGTGCTTATATATTGAAGTATGGCAATACGTGCGGGGTTCGACAAAACCTTAAAAATGACAGCTAGTTCATTTTGTCTCGTATTGAATATTTGTGTTTTGGTTATCCCCATTACATATTTATATATTGCAATATTACGATTATAAAATATAATTAAAAAGCCAAATCGTAAAAATTTGGCTTCTAGTGGTTTTTTAGAACCATGGTTTTTTACCTACTTGGTAGGTATTATAAAACTCTTCATCAGACTTAGTAAGATAGATAATTCCCTCAATAAAAGGAATGATACCAGCAATTCCACAAGTAACAACAGAAGCGATTATCTGAATAATTCCTTCTTTAGTATACCCTAATATAAACTTATGAATACCTAATGAACCAAATACAATTGCCAATATACCTGCAATCATTTTCTTGTTCTCACCCGATGCATTGTTGAAGGCTTCCCTAGCATTATCTGTAAATTCGTTGGCCGCTTTTTTGGCATCATCGGCAAAGTCGCTAGCAGCTTCCTTAGCCTCTTCTGCAAATTCTTGGGTGGTCTCTTTGGCATCTTCGAATTTTTCGCTGGCCTGCTCTCCTAAATCTTTTGCCTTATCTTTAGCAGCATCAAACGCATCTTCTGCCTTATCACCTAAATCTTTATTATCTTCTGACATTTTACTTTTTATTTTGTTGATTAATTCTAAGGATAAATGTACCAAAATTTTATCTACCAACGAAATGACCTGTCAATATATTATTTCACAATATCCCTTATTTATTTTTGATATTTTTCTCATAAAGAACAATCCACTCTTTTGGTGTCATCTTGGTGCACAGCTCGGCTATAAGCTCATACGGAATGGTTTCCATTTTTTTAAAGCGGATGCAGCTCTTACCCATATCTAATTTGGTTTTTACATATTTAGGATACTCGCCAACAAACCAATCGTACAATTTTGGATTGGCATAAATTCCCGAATTACATAGTGCAACGAAATTTTTTTGCAGTGCAGGGTTTATGAAAGGGAAACTCAGCTTAACAAGGGCAAATATCAGCGTACAGAGAATATGGCTCCACAACCCAATATATACTCATAACACATGAAAACCCGAATTTTCATGTGTCATAAATATACCATAGCTCATTTGCTCTTCAAACCCCTAAGACAGGTTTAATGGGGTTTCCAGTAATTTGAACGCACTAACAACCAACAAGGCTACAATATTCTTTCTTTCCTTTATCAGTTAAATACGGAAAAATGGCTTGATTGATAAGATGGGAATATTCCAAAATCATGTTCCTATTTAATCGTGAGTGGGTGATTTCGGCATCAGAAATCCAGAAATCACTTAATATCTGGAGTCGTTTGTATAGAAAACCATACTCATTTGGCAGTATTTCTTTTCGTAACAATTGAGTATCTATCAATGGCTCTAATATGCTAAGAAACTGACTTTTCCTTTTTTTCATCAGTTGCAAATAATGCGCTCTAATTTTCTTGTTCTCGCGCATTACTAGAACAGAATCGAGCAAGAAAAACCGATAATCATAAAAACTTTCCATTATCATAGATGGCAGGCCAAGCAATGATCGTAACCCTTTAGCTTGGTTTTGATTCTTTGACATATCCCCATCTATTTGAGCTACCAACTGAAAGTACAATGTATTTATGATATCGTCCCTTTTTTTGAAATGGTAATTCAAGTTCCCTTGACTGATACCCATCTTGTTTGCAATAGTTCTAAGCGTAACTTTTGACAAGCCCTCAGAATTGAATAAATCCAAAGCGGTGTTTAAAATTATCTCTTTTGTGTTTTTCATATCACAAAGATAAAAATAATTAGTAAACCCGACCTAATCATACAATGGTTTAGTACCTTTGACCTAAATCATAAAAATGAAACGTAAAGTATATACAACCCAGCTTCCCGAAAATAGTATGTGCAGAAATTATATTGAAGCAATAGATTTCAAAGACACATATAAGGTAAAATTGGGTGATGGGGATATTTCAATAGAAAACATCTACATAAATGTATTCGCCCATAGCCCAAAATGGGTTAATAATCTACTGGCATTAAGAAATAAAATTGTTGGTGTATTTGGACTTGATACTAACAAAAATAGAACTGAAATAACTAAAGACAACCTAAAAACAGGTTCTAAAACAGGCATTTTCAGGATCTATTCGATTAATGAAAATGAAATTATTGCAGGTGAAGATGAGAAACATCTCAATTTTAGGGTTTCCGTTTTAAAAGAAAATGGCGAAACGTTTTTTAGCACTTTGGTACAGTATAATAATTGGTTTGGAAGGTTCTATTTTTTCATTGTCAAACCATTTCATAAACTAGTAGTAAAGGTGATGTTGAAAAATGCTGTTAAAAACGGTAGGATATGAAAATTACGATCATAGGAGCCGGAATTGGCGGTTTAACTACTGCAATTGCTTTAAAACAGAAAGGATTTGATGTAGAAATATTTGAAGCGACATCAGAGTTTAAAAAAGCGGGGGCGGGCATAAACTTGGCATTAAATGCAATGCAAGTCTATAAACGTTTGGGCGTGTATGAAGAAATAGTCGAGGCAGGCAGTTATACAAGCTCAATGAATATTACAGATGAAAAACTAAATCCCTTATCTGCAATTGATTTGAGACCTTTTGAAAAAAAGCACAACGTAAAATCAGTAGCCATTCACAGAGCCACATTGCATCAAATATTGCTAAGTAAGCTTTCTGGCGTTTCAATACATCTCAATAAAAAAGTAAAAACAGTAACACAATCGAAAAATGGTATTGAAATAGAATTTGAAGATGGCACAAACCATCAGGCAGAAATTTTGATAGGTGCAGATGGAATTCATTCTGTTGTTAGAAAATCCATTTTCAATAATACTAAGTTACGTACTGCCAAACAGGCTTGCTGGAGGGGAATCACAAAAACCCATCTCTCAAAAAAATACCAAACCGGGTTAAACGAACTTTGGGGCAAAGGCAAGCGTTTTGGATTTGTTGCCATTGCTGATGACACCTATTATTGGTATGCCCTGGTTACCTATAAAAAAGATTATAAAGAAGAATTCAAAAATATCAACTTGTCTAAACTTTATTTGGATTTTCATCCTTTAGTGAACCAAACCATAACATCTACACCCAAAGAAAATATCTTGGCCAATGAAATGGCAGATTTAAAGCCAATTGCTACTTGGCACAATAAAAATGTATGTTTACTAGGCGATTCGGCCCACGCCACAACACCAAATTTGGGGCAAGGTGCTTGTCAGGCCATTGAAGGTGCACTAGTACTTGCCAATTGTTTGGCAAAACACAAAGTTATTGAAAATACAGAAAATGCTTTTCAAGAGTTTCAAAACATTAGAATAGAAAAAACAACCAAGGTGGTAAACACAAGTTGGCGAATTGGGAAAATGGCACATCTCGAAAATAGATTTTCTATACTATTAAGGAACTTTATTTTGAGAACAGCTCCCAAAAAGATAGTCATAAAACAAACAGCACATATTTTTGAAATAGACAACTGAACAACTCAAGATGAGTTTAATAAAAGCAAAGGGTTCTACCACTATTTGTGTGGGTAAGATTCTATTTTTAGTTATAAATAATCTTAAAAAACAACATGAAAATGATATAATGAATCAATGATTGAATAAAAAAAACATGTAATGTATTGATATGCAAATAATTATAGCTGTTCTATTCTCTCATTAAAGCATTTTTAACATTCATTCATTTTAAACTGATCTGAATCTTCCACTAAATTAATGGTAGAACCAAGCAAAGAACATACTAAAAATAATTGTGGTTTTAGTGTTGTACATTACGGGATATTCAAATATTTAATTGAAAAAGGAATAATGCAAAAAGAGAAAGCAGGGGGAAGAAGTACAAATTTATGAATTACTAACATTAAAATAGTTAGGCATCCCCCGTTTTTTTCAAATTTATAGCTATTGAACAAAATTAGAACTAATAAAGCCTTGAATATAAGTAATTTACAATTTTGTATTTTTAGACATTTCAAAAAAGTTTTCCAATTTTAAAACCTATGGAAGCATTAATGAAACCAGTATTTTACAAGTTTTAATATGTAATTTTCGGGGGATGGCTAAATTAAAATAACCAACAGAGAACAAAGGCTCAAAAACAATAGCGGTTTAGTATTATACCCAAGGCCCGTATCTTTATACAAAGTTTAGTGACAAATCAAAAAGTAAGTGTTAAATCCCCATAATCACGCTTATACCAACGATTGCCATAATGTGGAAAAACTTCTTATCGTTCAGGAGGGTAGTCTTAGAAATTGTAAAAGAGTAAACTACCTCGAAGCCTGCCTGCCGGGCAGGCAGGTTTTTCAGTGCGGTTAAACCTGCCGAAGTTTCGGGAGTGGGAATAACAAGTTTAAACAGGACGCGACCCAGATTGGTTATTCTTTTACAATTCCTTAGAGACTGTTTTGAAATATCTCGATTATTTTCTTTGTACTTCATTTCCTAAAAGTCAGCAAAATTCTGCCTTGATCTTATCAACGACGGTCTGGGCCAATTTTATTTTGCTCTCCACCGTCCAACCCGCAACATGCGGACTAAGCAGCACATTTTCAGCTTGAACCAAGTATTGGAACGCCTCGGGCATGCTTTGACTACGCCTGTCTTGAGCAAAGCCGAAAGGCTCAGCACCAGCACCTTGGCCAAGCTCGGTACCCGAAGCACCTGTACGGTCACTGAGCGCAGTCGAAGTGAACATTTCCTCAAAGGAGGCCTTCTCATACTCCAGAACATCAAGACCGGCACCCAATATTTTTTTTGACTTCAATGCAGCCACCAGATCTTCGGTGACCACACATTTGCCGCGTGCGGTGTTCAATAGCCAAAACTGTTTTTCGAAGGCATTGATAAACCCGGTATTGACCATGCCAGTGGTCAAAGGGGTCTGGGGTACGTGCAGGCTGATAATATCACTTTTTTGTTGCAGCTCCATGATTCCCACTTGGCGTGCACCATCGTTACCGACACCACCTTTTATATCATAACAAATCACCTCATTCACGTCGAAACCCCTTAGTTTTTTTGCAAAGGCCTTGCCCATATTCCCGTAACCGATGATACCAACGATTTTACCTTCGAGTTCAATCCCTCTATTACCCTCACGGTCCCACTTACCAGAACGAACCTCATTATCAGCCTTGTTCAGATTATTAAAAAGAGACAGCAACATGCCCAATGTATGTTCACCTACGGCATTCCTATTTCCTTCAGGTGCGGCGGCCAAAAAAATTCCTTTTGATTTAGCACAGTCCACATCTATATTTTCTAAACCGGCACCTAGTCTGCCAATAAATTTTAGATTAGTGGCTTTTTCAAGAAAGAAGGCATCCAAAGAAAAACGACTGCGGATGATGATGCCGTCGTATGCATGTATTTTAGCCATTACCTCCTCTTTTGTTGAGGTGTAATCCTCATCATTCTGAAAACCTATTGCTGTTAATTCTTCAATGATGAGGGGGTGGTTGGTGTCTAGGTGGAGTACTTTCATCAATAGCTTATATTTTAGGATATACGGTTTGTGTCATCTTATCATGAACATTACCGGTATGTGCAGTGCTCAATTTTTCGAAAAGCAATAGGTGTACTTCTTCACCATTTTTGGTCGAGGGACAATGTTCAACACCTTTTGGCACTACAATAATCTCACCTTCTTCCACTACTTCAGTTCGATCTCGATATTGCATATATAACGTTCCTTTTAAAACCTGAAAGAGTTCATCTTCTTTTTCATGGGCATGCCATACAAATTCATCTTTGATCTTTGCCAAAAGAACCTGCATATCATCGACAACAGCAATTTGATGTGGATGCCATTGTTTGCTAAAAGCAGTATGTTTTTGTTTAAGATTTATGGGCTTCATGATCCTGCGATTTACGTTAAAAAATATGATTTCGGGTGTTTTATTTTTACCCTCCTATATTCCCAAAATAGACTTAGCAATCAAGAAATAGATCAGAATTCCGAAAATATCATTGATGGTCGTGATAAACGGTCCGGTCGCAATGGCCGGGTCGATTCCTCTTTTATGCAAAAATAACGGGGTAAACGTACCTACAAAACCCGCTACGATAATAACCGCTATCAACGAAATGGAAATGGCGAGGGCAAGTGGAAAATCACCTTTCCAAAACCAAGTGAACAGTAATAGAATAGCTGCTAAAATGACCCCGTTCAACATGGCCAATACTATTTCTTTTATCAACCTACTACCTATACTCCCTTTTAAATCATTGCTTGCCAAACCTTGTACTATAATTGCACTTGATTGCACCCCAACATTACCTGCCATTGCAGCAATCAATGGGGTAAAAAGAAACAAAATAGCATGTTCGCTCAGCATTTCTTCGAAACCGCCCATTATTACGGCAGCCCCTACCCCACCAAAAAGCCCCAATATCAACCAAGGTAAACGGGCTCGGGTGAGTTCCCAAATACTATCATCGGCCTCTACATCTTGTGATATGCCCGCCGCCATTTGATAATCTTTCTCTGCCTCTTCACGAATCACATCAACAATATCATCAATGGTGATCCTACCTGCCAACCTACCTATTTCATCAACTACGGGAATGGCCTCTAAATCGTATTTCGACATAATATTGGCGACTTCCTCTGGCTTTTCATTTACATTTACAGAATCTACCTTTGTAATGTAAACATCCTTTATCGGGGCTGTTGTAGCGGTGGTCAACAGATCTTTAAGTGATAATCGCCCCTTGAGCACCCCTTCCTCATCAACTACATAAATTGAATGTACACGAGTGACATTCTTTGCCTGTTCGCGCATTTCCTTTATACAGGTGAGCACGTTCCAATTTTCTTTGACCTTCACCAATTCTTTAGCCATAAGCCCCCCAGCCGAGTGTTCATCATAGCGCAATAGGTCCACAATATCCTTGGCATGTTCTCGATCTTCGATTTCAGAAATGACCTCTTCAACGATTTCCTCGGGAAGCTCCGCAATTATATCAGCGGCATCATCGGTATCGAGTTCTTCCAGTTCCTCTGCAATTTCCTTGGTTGACAGATTGCCCAAAATAGCCTCTCGAACATCATCGTCCAACTCAGTAAGCACATCAGAGGTTTTATCGCTATCAAGAAGCTTTATCAGATAGGTGGCCTTATCTTCATGGAGTTCGTCTATAA
>JAJRSY010000081.1 GCA_024278565.1 Bacteroidota bacterium | reverse complement strand
GGGGGAACTTATTATCTCAAATAGAGCTATTTATGCTTTTTTAGAAAAAAATAAAATGAACAACAAAAACCACAAGAGTACGAGTTCTCCCCTTGAAGGGGAGCTAGAGGGGGCAGCCTCCTAACCCCTATGGGGGAACTAATTATCTCAAAGAGAGCCATTGAAAAACATGGTGCACTTTTTCAGAAAGAAACAAAATGAACGACAAAAACATACAACCGAGTAAAAGTTCTCCCCCTTCGGGGGTTGGGGGGCTTATTATCATAAACTACGGTGCCGGTAACATTCAAAGCATCAAATTTGCAATTCAGCGGTTAGGATATGAGGCGATTTTGAGCAATGATGCCAACGAAATACAAGCTGCCGATAAGGTTATTTTTCCGGGTGTGGGTGAGGCGGGGAGTGCCATGAAAAAGCTGAAAGAAAGCGGGTTGGATACTCTAATCCCTCAATTAAAACAACCTGTATTGGGTATATGTTTGGGAATGCAGTTGATGTGCAACTTCTCCGAAGAAGGAAATACAACTGGGTTGGGAATTTTTGATGTCGATGTCGTAAAATTCACGAATAAGGTCAAAGTGCCCCAAATAGGGTGGAACCAAATTGCCAACCTGAAATCTGATCTATTTAAAGGCATAACTGAAAATGAACATATATATTTGGTACATAGTTTTTATGCACCACTTTGCAAAGGGACCATTGCAGCATCTGAATATGAACTGAAGTACAGTGCAGCCTTGCATAGGAACAATTTTTACGGTACGCAGTTTCACCCAGAAAAGAGCAGTTTGGTGGGTGAGAAAATACTTTTGAATTTTCTCAGTATTAAGCCTTAAGTAAAGAGTATGTAATGAACGATTATAGAAATTTAAAAATATGGGAGAAAGCCATGACTCTGGTAGAGCTAGTTTATACGCTTGTAAAACAGTTGCCCCAAGATGAAAAATTTGGCTTAATATCTCAGATTAAAAAATGTAGTATTTCTATTCCTTCCAATATTGCGGAAGGAGCCGGCAGAAACTCAAAGAAAGAGTTCATACATTTTCTAAGTATAACAAATGGTTCAACTACTGAGCTAGAGACACAGCTTATCTTAATGAGTCGTCTGAAATTTATTTCTGACGTTGAAATCAAAGTAGCTCTTGATTTATGTAAAGAAATTAGAAATATGAATTTTTCATTACAAAGAAGCCTAAAATAATTTATTAAACAAGAGTTGGTAATACCGAGAACTTAATACATTGTACTCAGAACTTAATACTTCACATAAACAAAAGAATGCGAATAATACCAGCAATAGATATAATAGACGGCAAATGTGTACGGCTCTCAAAAGGAGACTACAACACCAAGAAAATTTACAATGAAAATCCCTTGGAAGTGGCGAAGCAATTTGAGGCCCACGGCATTGCATATCTACATTTGGTTGATTTGGACGGTGCCAAATCAAAGCACATTGTAAATCATAAGGTTTTAGAACGAATCGCCACAAATACGAACCTAAAGATTGATTTGGGGGAGGTTTAAAGACCGATGAAGACTTGCGTATCGCCTTTGAAAGTGGCGCAGGTCAAATAACAGGTGGCAGTATCGCGGTCAAGGACAAAATCATCTTTTTAAAATGGATCGAAAAATATGGTGCCGATATGATAATTTTGGGTGCGGATGCCCTAGAGGAAAAAGTAGCGGTTTCAGGTTGGCAAGAAGAGTCTGAGGAAGAACTGATACCCTTTATCAAAGATTACCTTCAAAAAGGGATCAGTTATGTGATCTGTACCGATATCAGCAAAGACGGAATGTTGCAGGGCCCTTCGTTCGATCTCTATAAAAAGATATTGATAGAATGTAAGAGTGAGCCGCCCACCGCATTAAGATTAATTGCCTCAGGGGGAATATCAAGCTTTGACGAGCTACCAAAATTGGCAAAACTGGGCTGTGAGGGCACAATTATAGGTAAGGCCATTTATGAAAACAGAATATCTTTAAAACAATTGGAGAATTTTATTTTAACACAAAACGCCTAAAGTGCTGACAAAAAGAATCATACCCTGTTTAGATATCAAAAACGGAAGAACCGTAAAGGGAATCAACTTTGTGGATCTAAGAGATGCCGGCGACCCCGTTGAACTAGCAGAGATCTATGCCAGATCTGGAGCCGATGAACTGGTTTTTTTAGATATTTCAGCAACCGAAGAACGAAGGAAAACCTTGGCAGATCTGGTATATCACGTAGCCGAGAAAGTAAATATTCCGTTTACGGTGGGCGGTGGAATCTCTTCTGTGGAAGACGTTGATATCTTATTGCAAAACGGTGCCGATAAGGTTTCAATAAATTCCTCGGCAGTAAAGAATCCGCAATTGATAAACGATTTGGCGGCAAAATTTGGGTCACAGTGCATTGTTGTTGCCATTGACGCCAAACAGATAAAAGGGGAATGGATCGTACATTTGGTAGGGGGTAAAGTACCTACCGCCATAAAACTGTTCGACTGGGCAAAGGAAGTCGAAGAAAGGGGTGCGGGTGAAATCTTATTTACCTCTATGGACCATGACGGCACCAAAAACGGATTTGCAAATAAAGCCCTGTCAAAGTTATCAACAGAACTCAACATACCCATCATTGCCTCGGGCGGTGCCGGTAGTATGCAGCACTTTGTAGCTGCTTTTGTAGAAGGAAAAGCAGATGCGGCCTTGGCTGCAAGTGTTTTCCACTTTAAGGAAATAGAAATTGTAGATTTAAAAAGGGAGTTGCGAAAAAATGGGATTCCGATCAGATTGTGATCTAAAGAACCATAATCCCCCTAACCCCCGAAGGGGGGACTTGTTATCACAAAGAGAGCCAATAAAAAGTACCATATACCATTTTAGACATGAACAAAATGAGCGACCGAGTGAAAGTACTCCCCTTGAGGGGGAGCTAGAGGGGGCTTCCCCCTAACCCCCGAAGGGGGAACTTGTTATCTCAAAGAGAGCCAATAAAAAATACCATATACCATTTAGACATGAACAAAATGAGCAACAAAAGCATACGACCGAGTGAAAGTACTCCCCTTGAGGGGGAGCTAGAGGGGGCTCTCGTTCCCGCTATCATTCAAGATGCGACCACAAAAAACGTGTTGATGCTCGGCTATATGAACGCCGAGGCTTTGAAAAAAACCCAAGAAACAAAAAAGGTGACTTTTTTCAGCCGCAGCAAACAACGCTTATGGACGAAAGGGGAGGAGAGCGGTAATTTTCTGAATTTGGTCTCCATAAAGAACGATTGCGACGGTGACACTCTTTTGATAACGGCAGACCCTGTGGGACCAACCTGCCATAAGGGGGCCGACACCTGCTGGGGAAGTGAGAACAATCAGGGTTTTGGGTTTCTTTCCGATTTAGAGCAGGTAATCGAAAACCGTAAGGCCGATGCCTTAAAGGATGCCTCCTTGGGTCAGAATGACAGCTCGTATATCGTCTCGTTATTTGAGAAGGGAATCAATAAAATAGCCCAAAAAGTAGGTGAAGAAGCGGTAGAGGTTGTAATCGAGGCCAAAGATGATAATGACGATTTGTTTTTGAACGAAAGTGCTGATTTGTTATTTCACTACCTTATTTTATTACAGGCCAAGGGGTTTAAGTTAAATGATGTTGTGGAGGTTTTGAAATTGCGAGAAAAGTAGGACAATGAAGCTGGTCTTAGACTTTTTATTAATAACGGGCTTACTGTTTACTAGCTTGATATTAATCCTTTTGTTTAGAAAGAACAATAAAGAATCCCATCACAAAGTACTGATAGGAATCTTCGTGACCATCTTTTTGGTCTTTCTGAATTACTATGCCTATTTGCACCGCATCCGGTTATTATTTTATCTGACCAAGGTTTTCGCTGATAGTATCGATGTTTTTATTGGCTCTTTGTTTTTAGTATATATCAAAGGTATTACAGGGCAGCATAGAAATTCGTTGAGAAATAATCTAGTCCATTTTATTTTCCCCTTGATTTATCTTTTTGGTATTTCTATACCCGACACCCTTGGTTCGGTTATTGAATATTTTGAGTTCTCTTATACCAGAACCGTTCAAGATTATCTTTTTATAACCATTCTTTATTCATTTGGGTATTGTTTTTATTCACTTTGGAAGTTGATCCGGTTTCAAGAATTGGTCAAATTCAACTACTCCAATGTAGAAAACAAAGACTTGGCATGGGTCAAATACCTATTGGTAGGCAGTTTAGTAGTTCTAGGTATTGATGTTTTGTCAAGTATTCTCGAGGCTTTTTCGATTGATATTGGTAATGAGGATGGTTTTATGACCGTAATTTCAGCTGTATTTTTAGTGGTCTATCTTGGATACTTTGGAGTAACACAGAGTAAAATTTTGTTGCCAGATTTTTTGTTGCAGATGGAAGGGAACACTTCGGTTATTTTGTCGAATAAGGGCACTTTTGATGTAACAAAGTATAGTTATGATGCTACTGACATGAAGCTGCTGGAAGCTAAGTTAAAAGTGCTTATGAAAGAAAAGAAGCCCTATTTAAATGAAGACCTGACCTTAACGATATTATCGAACCAACTTGAAATGACCGATAAAAAACTCTCGGCCCTACTAAATCAAAACATGGCTACTTCTTTTTACGATTATATCAATGGTTTTAGGGTTGAGGAAGTAAAACTAAAAATGAGCCTGCAAGAATCAGATAAGTACACCCTTCTCGCAATTGCCTTTGACTGTGGTTTTAAATCAAAATCTAGTTTTAATCGAATCTTTAAAAAAGCAACACAATTATCACCGTCTGACTACAGAAAGAGATTGATTTCAAATGGTAAATAGGTGTCAATGCATCCATTGAGACGATTTACAGTCAATTAAATTGTTTGTTTGTGGCTCAATAATAACCCAAGACGGGTTCAATAACCATAAACATACTATGACAGACCAGACCAAAGCTTTTTTGCTCACGCTATTAGTCCTTTCAGGCATTTTAAGCAGTTCGAGATTACATGCACAGTCCAACACTGATACTAATGGAACCTGGATGGCCAGAGGTTATGGCTGGGTTGTGGAAATCGACTCGGAAACCATTAAAATGTACGACATAACTAAAATTTCCTGCAAAGCCAATGTTGAGTACCCTATCGAAATGTTGTCAGAGGGCTTATCCGTTTCGAACGATGTGTTGAGCATGAAGCAGGGCATTACAATATACACTCTTGACAGAATTTCAAGATTACCAGAATTATGTACCAAAAAAATATCGAAGAAGAACCTTAACAATTCCATGTATAATTTCGAGGTCTTGTGGCATACCTTTAACGAGCAATACGCTTATTTTAAGGAAAGAAGGGTCGATTGGCAAAAATCATACGAAAAATATCGACGACTAATCAACAACCAAACAAAAAGAGCTGAACTTTTCGCCACTTTTTATCAAATGCTAGAAGACCTTGAAGATGGGCATGTAAGTATTGATGCAGGCGAAAAACTCATGAAAAAAGCTTTTGCCAAGACGAGATATAAAAACACTCCTGATGCCGATTTTAAAGGGCTTCGAAGAGCTATTGTTTCAAAATATCTTGAAAATTATAACACGCATAATCTGTCACGAACTATTTGGGGAAAAATCAATGAACAAGTCGGTTATGTGCAAGTTAATAGCATGATGGTACAAGGAGACTATGGAATTACCGAAGGCATGACCTCTAAAGAAGCGAAAAAAATGTATTACAAGACCTTGGCTAAATCTCCAGACCAAATGGAAAATGAAATTAACGGTATGAACAATACCATGCTAAAAATTTTTAACGAGCTGGGCGAAACGGAACATTTGATTTTAGATCTAAGGTTTAACGGTGGGGGAGAAGACGCGGTTGGGTTGACGGTTCTAAGTTACTTTGCCCCAAGTGCAAGAACCATTTTTACAAAAAAAGAGCGTATCGGTGACGGTTTCGGCCCTGAGCGGATTACTGAACTTACCCCCTGCGGCAGCGCAATATCAAGGTAAACTACACATACTTCAAAGTCATTGGTCGGCAAGTGCTACCGAAATACTGTTGCTTGCATCGCTATCGATGGATAATGTGCAAAGAATCGGTTCGCCTTCAAAAGGTATATTTTCAGATATTTTAGATAAAAAACTCCCGAATGGATGGGAGTTTGGTCTATCTAACCAAGTATACCAAGACAATCAGGGCAAGAGTTATGAGGCGAAGGGAATACCTGTTCATATCGATTTAAATTACCCTAAAGACGAACATAAATTTGTGGAAAAATTAATGAAAGAACTAGAATCGGAAGGAGATAAGGCAATTAAAACCGTATTGGAAGAAGTCGATTACTGATATCTATCATTAAAATCTACTGTTGTCCGATAAAACCTGCCCGACTTCGTCATTCAGGCGGGGATATAAGACCGCTGCGCTGTTAGAATAAACCTGCCGGCAGGCAGGCAGGGAACAAAGACCCTCCAAAGGCGGGCAGGCTTGATTGTAACTAACTGACAATCTGCTTAGTAATGATTTAAAGTTTTCGCATATCATAATTTTAAACACAATATACAAAAGCAAGGTCTCTTATTCTAAAACCTTACAAACATAACAATAGAAGGGTTTTAAAGAGAGTTGAATGTTTTTTGTCGGACAACAGTGATCTATATTAAAATCCATTGTTGTCCGGTAAACTTTTTTAAAAGTTTTGGCAATGCCTATAATCATTAACATTAATGTTGAATCAAAACTTGACACCTTGTTTTTGGGAGCTTTGTAAAATTTGATAGATAGCTAAGAAGTCAGCTAGTAGAACAATTGGTTTTCAAACAGTTACAACCTGCCTGCCGGTTTACCTGCCTGTCCGGCGAGGCAGGCCTGCTGTAGGCATGGCACAGGCTTAGTCTTGTCTTATATCTAAAATAGCACACCTGTATTGAGCGCAGTCGAAATAAGCGGTCTTACGTCCCTGCCTGCTGGCAGGCAGGTTTAACCGGGCAGTACTGATTAAAAACTACTCCCTCAATGGGTTTTAAAGAACCATACCGTCATTTTAATGGCAATACTAGTGCGTAGCGTGAAGTTTTCATTAAACGTACCCAGCCCTTTTACAAAATATCTTATTTTTATAGTTCGGTAATTCTGGTATGATGGTTCTGTTTTTGTAGGGAAATTGGCAAAATCAGTAAGACAAGGAATAGATTGTTAAACACAAGAAAAATAATGGATGTAAGAAAGGGTTTTCGTTTTTCAACCTATGAACCGGCCGATCAAACTCCCTTTGAAAAGCTTTTTGATATTTTTCAAGAGCTGATAACCCATACCTCAGGTGATTTTGACGAGGCTATTGATTGGCTGCATGAGCTAGACAAGGAATACGGGCTTACCACTGACGAATATACGATCGATGATTTTATTGAAGACCTAAAACAGAAAGGATATATACGCGAAGAGCTCGAAGACGGAGTTGGAAAAATGGGGCAGGAGGGAGAAGACCGTAAAGATGGCCCAAAAGTTTCCATTACCGCCAAAATGGAGCGGATCATTAGAAAACGGGCATTGGACCAGATTTTTGGGAAGCTAAAACGCAGTGGCTCTGGCAACCACAAAACAGGAAAATCAGGCCAAGGCGATGAACATACAGGGGATCTCAGGGAATACCGATATGGTGATGATTTAAAGAACATCGCCATGACCGAAAGTCTTAAAAACGCCCAGATCAACCACGGAATGGATGCCTTTGTATTACGTGAGGAGGATCTGGTGGTCGAGGACACCCAGCATAAAGCACAAATGAGCACCGTGCTTATGATCGATATCAGCCATAGCATGATCCTCTATGGTGAGGACCGAATTACACCGGCCAAAAAGGTGGCCATGGCCCTTGCCGAGCTGATCACTACAAGATACCCAAAAGATACATTGGATATTTTGGTGTTCGGAAACGATGCCTGGCCCATTCCCATAAAAGATTTGCCTTATTTAAAAGTGGGCCCATACCATACGAATACCGTGGCAGGCCTGCAATTGGCGATGGATATGCTTCGTAGAAAACGCAATACCAATAAACAGATTTTCATGATTACCGATGGCAAACCCAGTTGCCTACGTATGCCCGACGGAACCTATTATAAAAACAGCGTGGGTTTGGATGATTTTATTGTGGAAAAATGCTATAATATGGCACGTCAGGCACAAAAACTACATATACCGATAACTACATTTATGATCGCACAAGATCCTTATTTAATGCAATTTATTCGACAGTTTACCAAAGCCAATAAGGGCAAAGCCTTTTTTACCGGTTTAAAGGGATTGGGGGAAATGATTTTTGAAGACTATGAGACCAACAGAAGAAAACGGTTGAAATAATTGGATTCGGCTCTTCAGCAGTCTATCGATTTCGTCGCTTGGTAAGATATATTCGGCGTAGTGTAAATCGAAAGGGTAAGGGACATAAAAAATGAATCAAACAAAAGTTGAAAGAACAACATGAAATTGAACTTAAAAAAAATTGCCACGCTAGACCAATTAAAAAAATCTGGGTACGAGAGTAAAAGCATCAAAGATGAGCTAAGGGGCAACCTCAGGGAGAAAATCAAGAAAGGGGAGGACTCTTTTATAGGGGTCTGGGGTTATGAAAATTCGGTTATACCTGAATTGGAGCAGGCGATACTTTCGAGGCACAACATCAATTTGTTGGGGCTTAGGGGCCAGGCAAAAACAAGGCTGGCCAGATTGATGGTCAATTTATTGGACGAATGGATTCCCGTTGTCGAGGGCTCCGAAATCAATGATGACCCTTTGAAACCTATGTCACGCTACGCATTGGAACGTATTGAGAAAATGGGGGGCAAAACACCCATCACCTGGCTGCATAGAGATGAGCGGTTTTATGAAAAACTGGCCACGCCAGATGTTACCGTGGCCGATCTTATAGGTGATGTAGACCCCATAAAAGCGGCAAACCTCAAGCTGTCGTATGCCGATGACCGGGTAATTCATTTCGGAATGATTCCAAGGGCCAATCGCTGTATTTTTGTGATCAATGAACTGCCTGATCTTCAAGCACGTATTCAAGTAGCCTTATTTAATATACTGGAAGAAGGTGATATACAAATTCGTGGATTCAAACTAAGGCTGCCTTTGGATATACAATTTGTATTTACCGCAAACCCCGAAGACTATACGAACAGGGGAAGTATCGTTACCCCTTTAAAGGATCGGATCGGATCTCAGATACTGACCCATTATCCGGCTGATATTGAAACGGCCCGTAAAATAACCGAACAGGAATCTAATTTAGATTCACGGCAAACTGATGTAGTGTATGTTCCTGATATGGCAAAAGACCTATTGGAACAAATCAGTTTTGAGGCAAGGAACAGCGAATATATCGATGCCAAGAGCGGGGTAAGTGCGCGTGCAAGTATTACTGCGTTCGAGAACCTGCTGAGCACGGCAGAACGCAGGGCCCTGATCAATGGGGCTGATAACACCTCGGTACGGTTAAGTGATTTTGTGGGTGTTGTACCTGCAATTACGGGTAAAGTCGAACTCGTCTATGAAGGTGAACAAGAGGGAGTGGATGGTGTTGCACTGATTTTGATAGAAGATGCGGCAAAAACCCTGTTTTTGAACTACTTTCCCAAGATCAACAAACTCGAACGAAAAGAGGAGCAAACTCCCTATGACGAGCTGATCAATTGGTTTTTTGAAGGAGAGGGCTTCCAACTCATAGATGACTATACAGATGCCGAATACAAACGAGCTTTAGATGGTATACCTGCATTGAACGAATTGACCAAGGAATACCAACCTGATGTTTCAAAAAAAGATAGCTATTTCTTAAAGGAACTGGTGTTATGGGGCCTGGTTGCCCATAAAAAATTGAGCAAAAAGCGATTTAAGGAAGGTTATCAATTTAAAGATCTGTACGGGAGTTTTATAGATGGACTATAGTAGTTAAAAAGCCTATCAGCTGACAGGGTTTTCTTTTTCAAGCAAAAAATCTCCCATTATACCTGATAGGCAGGTAAATTGAACGTAAAAGTACTTCCTTCTTTTGGTTTGCTCAACACCGTTATAGTGGTGTCGTGAAGATCCATTATCTTTTTGGCAATGGCCAGCCCAAGACCATAGCCATGTTTTTTTGTGCTTTTGCCCACTTGTTTGTAACGGTCAAAAATAAAGGGCTGTTCGTTTAGGGGGATACCGGTTCCTGTATCGGTAATATTGATCTCAACGACCTTTCCTTTCTTCCGTAGTGAAAGTGTTACTTTGCCTCCTGGTCCTGTATATTTGATTGCATTCTCTATTAGATTTTGAAGGGCGCGCTCTACCAGGCCCACATCGGCAAAGACCATGTTGTTTTCTTGGGGCTTGTCAAGTTTTAATTCAATCTGTTTCTGTTCGGCAAGCACCCTGAATTTAGCGATCAGGTCATGTGATAGTTCGGTAATTGAAAACGGTTCTTTTATAGGAGTGATCTGTTCAGCCTCCAATTTGGAATATTCAAACAGTTGGTTGATAAGGTTCGATAGTTTATCCACATTGTCATGGGTGATCTGAAGATATTCTTGTTTTTCATTCTCTGAGAGTGTTTCCGTTTTCATTTGTAGGGTTTCGATATAGCCCTTTAAAATAGCCAAAGGCGTTCTCAAGTCGTGAGATACATTGGCAATCAGCTCCCTTCGCAATAGATCCACCGATTTCATTTTATCCATATTGGCAACAATGGTATCGGCCATTTCGTTAAATGATTTAGCGAAAATTGCAACATCAGAACCTTCTGGATCTTCTATACGGGCTTTCAGGTCACCTTCTTGAAAACGCCGTACAGTGCCAATGATCAATCTCAGGTTTTTGGTTATGAACCATACCGATAACAGTCCTATCAATGCGGAGAAGAGCATTGTCAGCAAAGCGGCAACAATTCCCAATTTGGCAAAATATTGACCCAAGAGATTGCTACTGACCTGTTCGAATTTTTCACCCGCTAGAACGATATAAACAAAGCCATTGCGTTCATCGACCGAATATGGAGCCGCTGAGAATATTTTTTGTTCCCCTGGGTTTCTGGGATCATCCCCCAAAATAAAACTTTCCCCCTTGTTCTTAATAAATGTTTTGATAGGTGCCAACGAGACACTTTTCGAAGAAGCATTGTCGCTATGATCCAGAACGACTGAGTACAAAACCTTTCCTGTATGGTCGAGCAAGTAAACCTCTATACCTTGGTTTACAGCCATCATATCGTGCATCAAATCTCCAAAGATCTCTTTGTTCACACTGCCATCCTCTATGAAAGGGGAAGCGTCCTTGAACTTTTCAGCGATTACGTGATTGGCGACATCGGCATTGAGTTGTTGTGTGATTTCTTGATTGTGCAAGTTAGTAAGGTATCCTGTAATAGAAATATAGGAAGCCCCCATTAACAATACAAGTAGAATAAATGCCAGCCATAGTTTTTGACCAATTTAGGGGTCAGTGTTTTCACAAATCTGTTCATACCATCAAGTCTTCATTAAATTTATAGCCTACGCCCCATATGGTCAATATGTACGTTGGGTTTGCCATATCAACTTCAATTTTGGCCCTCAATCTATTGATATGTGAGTTGACCGTATGCTCATAACCTTCAAAATTATAGCCCCAGATTATACTCAGCAGTTGTGTTCTGGTATAGTTTCTACCAGAGTTCGAGGCCATCAATACCAACAGTTCAAACTCTTTTGGCGAAAGCTCGACCCTATTGCCCCCCACGATTACCTTACGTTTGTCAATATCGATCGATAGCCCATCAAGAGAAATCAAAGTAGCTTTTTGTTCTGTATTATTCTTCGAGGCCGTTCGACGCAATACAGCCTTTACCCGGGCCAAAAGTTCTCTGATACTGAATGGCTTTGTAATGTAATCATCAGCACCTATCTCAAGTCCCAGTACCCGATCGATCTCTTCTGACTTTGCGGTAAGCATTATAATAGGGGTATTCTTTTTTGCTCTCAATCGTTTGCATATCTCCACTCCGTCCATTGAAGGCAGTGTTAGATCTAACAAGATGAGATCATAATCGTTCTCCAAGGCCATTTTGAGGCCTAGTTCTCCGTCCAAAGCCTTAGACGTGGTATATGTAAGGTCGGTCAGATGTATTTCGAGAAGCTTTATTATCTCTGGGTCATCTTCTATGATAAGAATCTGTTTCATAATTAATTTGATAACGAAGGAAGTTAAAAAATATCACATGGTTATCACGATAAGTTTAAAAAGCATTAACCCGCATTATTCACGGATATTCTATTCCAAAGCCAAACTATACTTCGACTATGCTCAGCACATGCCTGCTATAATTGAAAATACTCGAAATTTGTTCAGCTCAAAATCGAGTTACAGTTCCTTCACTAAAAAACCTCTGTGCTTTCCAATTCTACCGTGCCTGCCGGCCAGGCAGATTGATATTTTGACTTTTCATAACGAAAACCCGTGAATAATGCGGGTTAAGAGACTGTTTTGAAATGTATCAATTGTTTTTTCCTGCTCGCCTCTTTTGGAGCATAACCTGCCTGCCATGCTTTGCAATCGTATCAACTACGCCCATAGCTTCGCTATGACGTGCCTTGATACAGAAAAAAACCTGCCTGGTCCGGCAGGTACATCAATTCCGTCAACTTATTTCATAACAGTTACTATGAATAATCTCATAGGGTATTTTAAAGCAATAAAGTCAAATATGCTCTATTCCCAAGAATCAATATGGTTCATGTCATCGAATTTGTACTCGCCAACACGTTCCTTTCTATATTTAATTGCCAGCAAGGTAAGCCCTATAAGCATTAAGTACAATACAGCGATAAAAATTCCAGCAGGCAAAAATGTTGCGGGTATCACATGATTTTCATAATCAAGGTAGGTTGTCAACACATAAAAACTCTCTATAGCCTTATAAACATATACCAAAAATATACCATACAATATGTATTCAATGTTTCGCATTTGCGGATCGGTCGTTTCATCTTCCTTGATTTTAAACCACAATACATAAAGGAACGTAAAGTGCACAAGGGTTAAAATCGGAAAAATATAGTTATCAGGTTTAAAAAAATAGAACTTATTGGTGTAGAGACCGTAAAAGTTAAAAACAATAAGCAATGCCAATACGGATATCGATAAGATGAAACTCTTCTTCAAGGTTAATATTCGTAGTATAGATTTCATAAATTCAAGTAGGTTTCAGGCCTTGGGAAACCTGTTCAGCTATCTAGAACGCCTCCCCACTTCGTTTTATTTAATAAATTCGATAAAGCGCATAAAATAGTAGTTATTTTAGCATTTCGATAGTAAATAATCGTAATTGAAATAAATTTTGTGTCAAAGTACAAAAAATACCGGTCCATTCCATGAAAATTGAAAATCTTCAACATACTTCAACTTTGTAGACCGTTCATTTATCACCAATAGCCCCATGTATGCAAAAAGAACGTTTTTATTATTTGATCCGAATCCAATTTTTGGGTTTTAGGTATAGTGGGTGGCAAAAACAGCCAAAGCGGAAAACAATAGAGGGAATGCTCATCAAAACCCTAAAGTTTATTTTACCCGAAAAAACTAAATTCAAAATACTGGGGGCAGGCCGTACCGATGCCAAGGTTTCGGCTTTAGATGCCGCTTTCGAACTCTTCTTATGGGAAAGGCCGCTAGCCGATACAACCTTTTTTTTAGACCTGTTCAATCAAAACCTCCCCCCCGATATACGGGTAACTGCGATTACCCAAACTAATAAAGAGTTCAATATTATTCAAAACAGTAAGATGAAAGAATACATCTATCTTTTTTCTTATGGAAGGAAAAACCATCCGTTCTGTGCACCTTTTATCGCCAATATTTTAGATGAGTTGAATCTTGACCTGATGAAAGAGGCTGCCAAAAAGTATGAGGGCGAACATGATTTTTCGACCTATACGGCACGATTACAAGAAAATACAAAATCAGTAAGAACGATAGATCTTTGCGAAATACGACCAAATACGATCTTGACTGCCAATTTTTTTCCTGAAAAAAGTTTCGCGCTCCACATTAAGGGACAAGGGTTCATGCGCTACCAAGTGCGAATGGTTATGGGGGCTTTAATAGAATTGGGCAGGGGAGGGCTATCACTTTTAGACATTGAGGAAACACTTTTACCTAACAATACCATAAAGCTAACCTATGTCGCACCAGGTTCGGGACTTCTTTTAAACACCTTGGAATTCGATCAAACATATTGACAATGATTTGCGAAGCTCGCATCGGTTAACGGAAAATCAGGTTGGGAATTTCACCTTTGAAAACGTTATTTTCTGAATCTGATTTTCAAAAAAAAACCAATATTTGACCTACTATTCGTCTAGGGCCTTCAAGCTTCTAACTGTTTATTTTTGTACTTTGGTGCCAAACCAGCTTTTATGCCATATTGGGGATACATACTTATATCTATTTTTGGAGTATATATTGGAGTCAGCATACTGCTCTATTTTCTGCAAGATTATTTAATGTTCAAACCTGAAAAACTCGAAAAGGATTTTCAATTCCATTACGAAAATCAAGAGACCGAAGAGTACAATGTGAAGACCCGAGACGGTGCCACGATAAACGGCTTGCGTTTTAAGGTAGAAAACCCGAAGGGGATTGTTTTCTATTTAAAAGGAAATTCAAAGAGCATCAAGGGCTGGGGCAAATTCGCTGTAGATTTTACCAGACACGGTTACGAGGTATTGATGATAGATTATAGGGGGTTTGGCAAAAGCACCGGAAAACGAACACAAAAAGCTATCAAGAGAGACCTGCAGGTGGTCTATAACAAAATTAAGGAAAAGGTAGATGAGAAATACATTATTCTCTATGGCCGTTCGCTTGGTTCTGGTTTTGCTACTAAATTGGCTTCGATGAACCACCCAAGAATGTTGATTTTAGATGCACCTTACTACAGTCTGAGCAAGGTGGCAAAACGCTATATGCCCTTTATGCCACTTTCCATTCTTATTAAGTTTCCGATGCCCACCTACAAATGGTTAAAGTACGTACAATGCCCCATTCAGATCATTCATGGTACCGACGATCGGTTGATCCCGTACAAAACAAGTGTGAAATTATCAAAGATAAATCCGAAATTGACCACATTGCATACCATTATAGGTGGGGGGCACAAAAACCTGAACACCTTTGAATCATACCATAAAATATTGAGTGATATTATAACGGTCAAACCAAAAAAGATTAGTCTAGAGGGTTCTAGTATTCATACCGGGCATTCATCAAAAAAGACCAATGCAGAAACTTCAAAAAACGGCTAGATTTATACTTTTTTTTTATGCCCTACTCCTAATTATGATGTATTTTTTTCAAGAGAAGTTGATTTTTCTACCAACAAAACTGCCCCAAGACTATGAATATACCTTTAATCGACCTTTTGAAGAGTTTAATCTGACCTCAAACGATTCGGCTGTTTTGAATGCCGTTCATTTTAAACAAGACAATCCAAAAGGGGTTATTCTATATTTTCATGGCAATGCTGGCGATCTTTCGAGATGGGGCGATATCGTCACTTTCTTTGTGGATAAAAAATACGATGTTATTGTGATGGATTATCGTACGTACGGTAAAAGTACGGGCAAGCTAAGCGAAAAAGCGCTGTATAACGATGCGCAACTTTTCTACGATTATACCATGAAACAATATCAAGAAAGTGAGATTACCCTCTACGGCCGTTCATTGGGTACGGGCATTGCCACGAAATTAGCATCGCACAACAATCCAAAAAGACTTATTTTAGAAACTCCTTTTTACAGTCTTATTGAGGTGGCTCGAAATCGGTTTCCGTTTTTGCCTGTCAATTGGTTGTTGAACTATAAGTTTAAGTCTCATGAGTATATTCAAAAAATTAACAGTCAGTTGGTAATTTTTCATGGTACTGAGGATAAGGTTATTCCCTATGAATCTGGCAGGCGTTTATTTGAGTCGATACCCTCAGGTATAAAGAAAAAATTCTACACCATAGAAGAAGGCCGACATAATAACCTCATTGAATTTGAGGCCTATTTAAAGGGAGTTACGGCTATTTTAGAAGATGATTACTAACAAAACAATCACACATAAATCGGTATGACCAATGATGCGAAAGCTTAAAATAACAGGAGTGGTACTAGCGGTCCTTTATGCCGTAATTGTTTATTTTGCATATTCCTATCAAGAGAAACTGGTGTTTTTTCCTTCTAAAATGCCAATGAACCATACCTATGATTTTTGTCAGAACTATGAAGAATTATTTCTTACTGCCCCTGACGGTGCCAAATTAAATGCAGTGCATATAAGAACAGAAAAACGCAAAGGCATAATTCTCTATTTTCATGGCAATTCAGGAAATGTATCACATTTGGGCCATGTGGCCAACTTGTTTGACAGAAAGGGCTACGATGCCTTTCTAATTGATTATAGGACTTACGGAAAAAGCACGGGTACCATGAGCGAAGAGGCCTTAAAAAAGGATGCCCAACTTTTTTATGACCACGCACTGACACTATATAATGAAAATGAAATTATTTTATACGGCCGCTCATTTGGAACCGGTGTAGCTACTGGATTAGCGGCTACAAACTCACCCAAAAAACTGATTCTTGAATCACCTTTTTACAGCGCACTGAGCTTAGGAGAGCATCGGTTTCCATTTTTGCCCATCAGCTGGTTGTCTGAATATGTATTTCCTTCAAACGAATATGTTCAAAATATAAATTGCCCTGTATATATCTTTCACGGAACGGATGACCAGGTGATTCCGTTCGATTTTGCAAAGCAACTCTATGATGAAATTCCCGGCACACAAAAAAAAATGTTTACCATAAAAGGTGGGGGACACAATTATTTACAAGACACCGATACATTCAAAAAAGGCATGCAAGAGGCTTTGCCATAGCGTATTTTGGTTATGCTGCCGTCCGGTTTACCTGCCGAATGGTACGGTAGCGGGTATATGGCTGTTCTGCGCAGTGATTTTTAAATGTTAATTGGCGGACCTGCCTGGCTGGCAGGTATAGTTAGAGGTTTAAGGAGTTTAGGAAATAAGTTAATAGGAGTTTAACTTAACCGTGTTAAAATATCTAAACTCCTTAAACCTCTAACTATACTTCCCTGCTAAGAGTTGACCTTTTTTAGCTTAGTACTTCGTTGTTAAAAATAGTTATTATTTTCACTCAAAAAGATCAGAGGAAAGATACCGATCGCCTCGGTCACATACAATTGAAACAATAACCCCTTCTTCTAAGGACGCCGCCAAACGCAAGGCGGCCGAGGCGGCTCCGCCACTACTCATGCCCGCGAACAGCGCTTCTTCTTTTGCCAGTCTTTTTGCCGTGGTCGCAGCTTCTTGCTGGCTCACCTCCATCACTTGATCTACCTTACTGGCATCGAATATTTTGGGCAAATACTCAGCTGGCCATTTTCTGATACCTGGTATTTTTGACCCGTCGGTGGGCTGTACGCCCACAATTTGAACAGTGGCACTTTGCTCTTTCAAATAGGTAGACGTACCCATAATAGTGCCCGTAGTGCCCATTGAGGAAACGAAATGGGTGATCTTTCCATCCGTATCGTCCCAGATTTCAGGTCCTGTGGTGGTGTAGTGCGCTTTCCAGTTATCTGGGTTTGCGAATTGGTCGATCATTATAAAACCCTGTTCCCTTACTTTTTCCTCGGCATGGTCACGTGCTCCTTCGATACCCGCATCGGCAGGGGTGAGGGTCACCTTTGCGCCATAGGCCCGCATGGTCTGCACACGTTCTACGGTAGCATTTTCGGGCATCACCAGTTCAATGTCCAATCCATAAGTTCCAGCGATCATGGCCAAAGCGATTCCCGTGTTTCCACTGGTAGCCTCTATCAGTTTTGAATCGGTGTCGAAATCACCACGTTCCAATCCGTTTTTAAGCATATAAAGAGCCGCACGATCCTTCACGCTTCCACCGGGATTATGCCCTTCCAACTTAAAAAACAATTTCACATTGGGGTTGGTGTTCAATACACGTGATTCCACCAAGGGGGTGTTACCAATAAGATCCAGTAGGCTATGTGGCATCCGGCAGGGTTTTAATTTTGATTTCAGGGGTGTGGAAAACAGTAGAATTCGGTGGCACTGATTCAGTTAACCAAGCGTTTCCACCAATGACCGAGTTTTCTCCTATTACAGTATTTCCCCCTAAAATAGTGGCACTGGCATATATTGTTACATTGTTTTCTATGGTTGGGTGGCGTTTCGTTCTTTTTAGGTTTTTGGCGACGAACAATCCACCGAGCGTGACCCCTTGATAAATTTTCACATGGTTCTTGATAACAGCGGTTTCACCAATGACAACACCCGTACCATGGTCAATATGGAAAGATTCCCCAATTGTTGCCCCAGGGTTGATATCCACACCGGTCTGTCGATGCGCATATTCGGTCATCAATCTAGGAACAAGCGGAAAGCCCTCTTTGTAAAGTTCATGCGCCAAACGATAAATGGCGATCGCATAAAAACCGGGGTAGGCCATATATACCTCTTCAATGGATAGGGAAGCTGGATCGCAGTTTACGGTCGCCTCAGCATCAAGATTGAGCAGTTCAAGTACGCTCGGCAGTTTTTCAACGAAATTGCCCCAAAGTTTTTTACAGGGTTTATCAATATCCCAACAGGCAAGACCAACAAGGGTATCAAAAGCTGCTTCTAATTTGTCGAGGTTTTCAGCTACGGGCGTATCTATATCAAACAGGGTATAAAACAACAGATTGGTGAACGCCTCCGTTTTTTCCTTTAATTGAAACCTGAGGTTGGGTTGTTTTTTGTGTTGTTTGATTTGATCTATGATCGATTTTTTGCTCATATTACGTACACTTGGGTGTAAAAATAACCAATATTTATATAGGCTATGGTTCAAAAGGTTAACTTTAGCTTAAAACTAAGTCGCATGTCAAAACCAAAACTAACCGCAGAAGTGCTACCCTTTCTGAGGCGTTTAAAAAAGAACAATAACAGGGAATGGTTCGCAGCACATAAAAAAGAATTCAAGGATATAGAAACTAAGGTAAAAATGTTCTATCACCATCTTATGGAAGCACTCAACACCCATGACGAGATCGAGAAGCTGAAAATGTTCCGTATTTATAGGGATGTCCGGTTTTCGCATGACAAAACACCCTATCAGCCCCATTTTGCCGGTTCTTTCTCTAGATCAGGAGCCAAACTGCGCGGCGGGTATTATTTACGTATCAGACCAGGTGAGAGCTTTATGGCCGTTGGGTTCTGGCAGCCTGAAAAGGAAGATCTATTGCGAATACGAAAAGAACTTGAACTGGATTCCCACGAATTTAGAAGTGTGATCAATGTAAAACCATTTAAGACAGCATGGGGAGGTTTGCAGGGTGAAGAATTAAAAACAGCACCCAAAGGTTTTGACAAAGGGGATCCCAATATCGACCTTATCCGCAAAAAGGCGTTTGTTTTCAGGCATGAATTTACAGATAGTGAAGTGATGGGCCCCAACTTTTTCAATGAGGTAAGTCAGCGCTTTATAACTGTACGACCATTTTTTGATTTGATGGGCGGTATCTTGACCACAAACCTGGACGGGGAGTCGTTATTGGATTAGTCATTTATAGAATCGTTTCTAGGTAGGTAAAGCCTGATAGTGTGAATATCAAAAAGGTCAATTGTCAAATGACAGTTGGCCTTTGATTTCAAATGAAAATGTTCTACTTGCTATTCAAAAACTCCTCAAAGGTTTTTGTCTCTAGGGGTTCTTTGCTTTTGAATTTCTTTTTCAATTTTGCAAAGTCGGTTTTGGAAGCTTGAAAACGTTTTGAAATGACACGCAGGTTTTCCAGTTCAGAACTCGTGGGTTTATCGTAGCTACTGGCCAATTTACTGTAAAGGTCGGTCATTTTTTCACGCAATTGCGGTTCGGCCGAACCTACGTAATTATCACCTGTAGTTATCACCAAGGTTTCTTTAAGACCATTCAATTTAGCGGCCATTTTAGAATTTTTATCCATTTCTGATTTAGCTATCATTTGATTCATCTCGTATACCAGATAGGCCAATTCTTGGGTCATATCGTACATTTTCATTGTGGTCTCATTTTTCAATTTACGATCGGCTTCGGTCAATGAAGATCGTTTATCGTAAACCAATTCAAAGGTGTGTTCGAAGGTTTCTTTGCCTTTGGTTATAACCGCTTTGTATTTTCCGGCAGGTACGGTGGGGGATGTGAACCCACTAAAAGAAAAAGTCTTGCCCTTGGCTACTTTCGGCTGTTTTCGGGTATAGCCCCAATTGACTATATTGATTCCCTTTGATTTGCCGGGACCAAGCTCTATAATCTTATTTCCATCCATGTCCTGTATTTCCATAAGCATTTTGCCAAAAGTGTGCCTTTTTTTCAAGTGGTATTTTATCTGTACGTTTTTGGTCTTGCTCTTTCCAACAAACTGGGTTTCTTTTCCGAAATTACCCGAAAAACTACTTTCTTCATTGATGACCGTGGGCTTGGTTTTGAAAAAATGAAGGGTTTTGCCCATAACTTCTTCATTGACCGTGCGTAAGGGAGAAATATCATCGATTATGATTATGCCCCTACCATGGGTGCCCATAACCAAATCATTGGTCGTTTTCTGTAAATCAATGAAATGTACCGCAACGGCCGGCATATTATTGGTGAACTTTTTCCAGTTCTTTCCTCCATCCAGCGTAATATAGAGACCAAATTCGGTACCTAGAAACAACAGATCGGGGTTTACGTAATCTTCTTGGATATTACGGACAAATCCGTTAACGTCATCTGTAATGATGTTTTTCCATGTTTTACCGAAATCTGTGGTTTTATAGGTGTACGGTTTCATATCATTGTTCGTGTGCCCTTCGAAAACGGCATAGGCAGTTGCCTTATCAAAACTACTTGTTTCAATATGATAGCACCAGGTGTTTTTGGGCAGACCAACAACGTTTTCGATCGTATTGGTCCATGTTTTCCCCCCATCTTGAGTGACTTGAACATTACCGTCATCAGTACCTACCCAAAGTACATTGGCATCTAAGGGAGATTCAGCAATAGTAAAAATGGTTGTATGGTTTTCGGCACCCGAATTGTCTTTAGACAGGCCTCCTGAATTCTCTTGTGTCTGCTTTGTAGGATCATTGGTGGTTAGGTCAGGGGAGATAATCTGCCAGGTATCGCCCATATCTTCTGATCTATGAAGAAATTGGCTTCCCATATAAAACCGATCGGGTTGATGCGCACTTACAGCCATAGGGGCGTTCCAATTGAACCGGAGTTTCACTGTGCCCTCACTGGCAAGGGGTTGCACTGTTTTTGACAAATTTCGGTCTACGTCAATGCGCCATACATTTTCGGCACCCTGCATTTCAGAATAGATGATGTTCTTGGTCGGATGTTTCAAGACCCGAAAGCCATCACCATACCCGATTGAGTTCCAATCACGGGCTTCAACACCGCCCGGTGACGAAGAGGGACCATACCAAGACCCATTATCCTGTAGGCCTCCATATACATTATAGGGTGTGGCATCGTCAACACTTACGTGATAAAATTGTGAGAGGGGAAGGTTCTCAACGATCTCCATATTGGTTCCACCATCCCAAGAGCGGTATACGCCACCATCTGTACCCACGTACATGATATCTGAATCTTTGATGCTGAAAGCGATGTCATGTATATCGGCGTGCATATTGCCAAGGTTCTTGAATGTTTTTCCACCATCTCTTGAAATAGATCCGCGTAATCCGCCTTTCACGATAACATTTTCATTGCGGGGGTCAACCACGATTCTTGAAAAATAAAAAGGTCTGACCGTAATTTCAAAATCATTGTTCAACTGCTTCCAATTTTTTCCGGCATCATCACTTCTATACAGACCTTTGCGTTCTTTTTTTTCAGCTTCGATAACGGTGTATAGAATATTTGGGTTTGATTTAGCAACGGCAATACCCAGTCTGCCTAGTTTTCCCGAAGGAAAACCATTGTGTATCTTGTTCCATGTGGCACCGGCATCGGTCGACTTGTATAAAGCGCTATTGCTTCCGCCCGATTCAAAACTCCAGCCCGTTCTTCTAAACTCCCACATTGAGGCATAAAGAATATTTGGATCGTTTGGATCCATGACCAAATCGGCGCAACCGGTTTTTTTATTTATATAAAGCAACCTGTTCCATGTTTCACCACCGTCAGTAGATTTGTAAACCCCGCGTTCTTCACTATCGCCCCATAGCGCACCTAGAGCGGCCACGTAGATTTCATTCGAATTTTTCGGATTGACGATGACGTTCGCAATACGTTCTGACTTTTCCAATCCGATTTTTTTCCAGTTTGCCCCGCCATCAACAGATTTGTATAATCCGTCTCCGATAGATACACTATTTCGAGGCCATGTTTCACCCGTACCAACATAAATAGTATTGTCAGGATCGCTGGGGTCTAAGGTCACCGCACCGATAGACTGGCAATAGTCATCAAAAATAGGATTGAACGTTGTACCGGCATCATTCGATTTCCATACGCCACCACCAGCAGTGCCTGCATAGATTATTCGGCTGTTTGTGGGGTGGATCTCCATATCGTTGATACGCCCGCTCATCAGCGCAGGACCAATATGCCTTGCCGTCATATCACCGAACAGTTGCTTACCATCATTTGTTTTGTCTTGGGCCGATACTTGGCAAAATGCTAAAAGCCCTATAATCAGAGAAAAAGTAATTTGATGTTTCATATTAGGTTGCTTTGTATAAAAAAGCCCTTTAAATAAGGGCCATATATAATTTGTTCGTTTATTCTTTTTCGCTTTCACCTTCCATTTCATCGGGAAACGTAAATATTGCATCTTCCACAGTTGGGTTGAGCTCTATGCTCTCAATAGTAATGGGGCTTCCTGGCTGCCCTTTCACACCTTGGGTCATTGAAAAGGGAAAATACAGTCCGTCTATTTCTTGATAATCACTAAAAGTGATTTCTTGGATCATACCCTTGCCCGGCCCTTCTCGTACTTCAGATTGCATGGCTATGGGAACAAAGTTGTCTGTATCGAAAAAGTAAAAAGAAATATCCTCTTCTTCCTTTCCGTCAACGGTAATCGGTTCTTTGATCAATTTCAGTTTAAAGGTTTCGGCACCATCGATCGTTTCTTTGCCCAATAACTCTACTGTATACCCTTTTTCCTTATAGTCTATAAATGAATCAGGGAAATCATTGGTATTCAATTTAAAATTGGTGGTGGCCTCTGCGTCGCTTTTTTCAGCTTTCATGGTCATGAAATTATGGCTCCAAAGCGTTTCGCCATCATATACCCCTTGCTTTAGTTCTTTGCCCTGAAAATTTACAAGGGTCATTTGTCTACCATCGCTCAATTGAAGAATTTCTAAGGGAATCTCCATTCCCTGTTGATTGATTTTTGCAATCATCTTTAAACCTTTAAGGCTTTTTAACTTTTCAAGTCCGCC
>JAJRSY010000080.1 GCA_024278565.1 Bacteroidota bacterium | reverse complement strand
AATACTCATGCCCAGAACAGGTTGCAGCATGGTACTGCGCATCCAGTTCATCATAGATACCAGAGTGCCTATTTGAGGGGTAAAACCTTCTTTCGGCCCTACGATATTGATATTGTCTTGTAGGTTGTTGCCGAATATGGGTGGCTTGTTGGGGGCAGCAAATAAACTACCGGCACTTACGGCTCCCATGGTCAGAATGGAAGTTTTCTTGATAAAATTTCTTCTGTTGAACCTATTGTTGGTTTCCATATCAATATTTGTTTGCTGTAATTTAACGATTTTTCTTTTCAATCCATTTTCGCGCATTCACAAAAGCTTCCAGCCAAGGCGAAGCCTCATCGTTTCTGTTGGCCGGGTAGTGTGCCCAGTTCCACGGAAAGATGGAGCGTTCGATATGTGGCATGGTCACCAAATGCCTACCTGTCTTATCGCACAGCATTGCGGTGCTGTAGTCACTGCCATTGGGGTTTGCGGGATAACCCTCATAACCATATTTGGCAACGATACCATAATTGTTTTCTGAATGGGGAAGGGTGAACTTGCCCTCGCCATGAGAGATCCAAACCCCTAATATTGTTCCTGTCAAATTAGAAAGCATCACTGAATTGTTTTCCTGAACTTTGACAGAGGTGAAATTGCTCTCATGTTTACGGGAGTCGTTATAGGTCAATTTACCATGGGTCTTATGATCCGGGTTTATTAGATCGAGCTCCATGAAAAGCTGACAGCCATTACATATGCCTATAGAAAGGGTATCAGGTCTAGCAAAGAATTTTTTTAAGGCCGTATTGGCCTTTTCGTTGTATTTGAAAGCGCCGGCCCAACCTTTGGCACTGCCCAGAACGTCAGAATTAGAGAAGCCACCTACGGCTCCTATAAACTGAATGTCCTCTAAAGTTTCCCTGCCTGAGATCAAATCGGTCATGTGAACATCTTTCACATCAAAGCCCGCCAAGTACATCGCATTGGCCATTTCTCGTTCTGAATTACTTCCTTTTTCACGGAGTATGGCGGCTTTGGGTCTCTCCCGAGTGCTCGGGGCCGCAATGGTGCCCGTAAAGTTTTTTGGAAACGTATACCGTAAAGGCTGGTTCTTGTAATTTTCGAATCGTTTTTTAGCCAAACCGTTAGCGGTCTGTTTGTCATCCAATAAATAGGAGGTCCTGAACCAAGTGTCACGAAGTGGTTCAATCTTCAAGCCCAACTGCATGCTGCCGTTCTTGATGGACAGGGTGGCTTCGGAGGTTACTGTTCCGATTTTTTTGAAATCGATTTTGGCTTTAGACAGGTGTTGTTCCACAGCGGTATCCCTGGCCTGAAAAACGATGCCCGCATTTTCAGAGAAGAGCAACTTAATAGTGTCGTTTTCACCGAGTTCACTTAGATCAAGGTCGGCGCCCAGTTCGTTGTCGGAAAAACACATTTCCAGCAAGGTGGTAATCAGTCCGCCAGATGCAATATCATGGCCTGCAAGTATTTGACCTTTCTTTATTAAAGTTTGAATTGAATTAAAAACAAGTTTGAAACAAGCAGCGTCTTTTACTGTGGGTGCCTCATTTCCGATGGAATTCAAGGTTTGGTTAAAGGAGGAACCGCCCAGTTTGTAACTGTCTTTCGATAGGTTGATGTAATAAATGTCACCCCCGTTTTTTTGTAGCACGGGCTCGACCACCTTACTGATACCATTACAGTTTCCGGCAGCGGAAATGATGACCGTACCGGGACTTATTACATCACCATCTTTATACTTTTGTTTCATGGAAAGGGAATCTTTCCCCGTGGGTACATTGATGCCGAGTTCGATAGAGAACTCAGAAATCGCTTCAACTGCTTTGTACAGGCGGGCATCCTCGCCCTCGTTCTTGCAAGGCCACATCCAGTTGGCGGATAGCGAGACTGATTTTAACCCGTCTTTTAAAGGAGCCCAGATAATATTGGTCAAGGCTTCGGCAATACTGTTTCTGCTTCCTGCGACAGGATCTATCAATCCGGAAATGGGGGAGTGGCCAATTGAGGTGGCGATTCCTTCCTTCCCTTTAAAATCCAAAGCCATAACACCACAGTTGTTCAAGGGTAGCTGCAAAGGCCCTGCACACTGTTGTTTGGCGACCTTTCCGCCCACGCACCTGTCTACTTTGTTGGTGAGCCAGTCTTTACAAGCTACCGCTTCCAACTGTAGTACCTGGTCCAAATAATCATGAAAGAACTCTAGCGAATAATCAGGATCCCTGTAATTTCTTTTGATGGTCGTGTCGGTCATTACCGTTTTGGGTGAGCTTCCGAACATATCTTCCAGATCAAGATCCATTGGCTTGTCACCGCTTGTTTTTGATTTAAAAATAAATTTATGATCTCCCGTCACACTTCCCACCTCATATATTGGCGATCGTTCGCGATCGGCAATGCGTTTCAGTAGATCGATATCCTCTTGCCCGATCACCAAGCCCATGCGCTCTTGTGACTCATTACCGATGATTTCTTTTGCCGATAGGGTGGGGTCGCCAATGGGTAATTTATCGAGATCTATTTTTCCGCCGGTATCCTCTACCAGTTCTGACAAACAATTGAGATGGCCCCCGGCACCGTGGTCGTGAATCGATACAATGGGGTTTACATCGCTCTCTACCATACCTCGAATGGCATTGGCAGCTCGCTTTTGCATTTCAGGATTGGAACGCTGCACGGCATTTAATTCTATTGAGGCGCTGAATTCTCCCGTATCCGCACTAGAGACCGCTGCGCCACCCATACCAATTCGATAATTGTCACCCCCCAAGAGTACGATTTTATCACCCTTTTGAGGCGTATCTTTCAAGGCTTGCTCGGCTTTTGCGTACCCAATACCTCCTGCTTGCATGATGACTTTGTCGTAGCCCAAACGTCGTGGTGTTCCTTTGGGTACACCCTGAGATTCATTTTGAGGGCTGAGCGTAGCCGAAGCCTCGTCGTGTTCAAAGGTCAAAACAGATCCTGTAATCAAGGGCTGACCGAACTTGTTGCCAAAGTCTGAAGCTCCATTTGATGCTTTTATAAGTATATCCATTGGGGTTTGGTACAGCCATTCTCGTTCTGGCATTCCTTTTTCCCAAGGCCTGTTCTGAGCCGAGTCGAATGGGCGATTTTTTTCAAGCCTTGAATAGGCAGTCATATAAACAGCCGTTCCTGCCAATGGTAGCGAACCTTTACCACCTGCCAATCGGTCTCTGATCTCACCACCGGACCCTGTGGCTGCTCCGTTAAAAGGCTCTACGGTTGTTGGAAAATTATGGGTTTCCGCTTTTAAGGATATTACGGAATCAAACTCTTTTTCTTCGTAAAAATCAGGTTTATCGGCTGTTTTAGGAGCAAACTGTACAACGGTGGGGCCTTTTACAAAGGCTACATTGTCTTTATAGGCCGAAACAATGGTATTTGGGTTTTTCTTAGCGGTCTTTTTTATCAACTTAAAGAGTGAGGAGGGCATTTCTTGTCCGTCGATATGAAACGAGCCGTTGAATATTTTATGTCGGCAGTGTTCTGAATTCACTTGGCTGAAACCGAACACCTCGGAGTCGGTCAATTTTCTTTTTAATTTTTTTGAAAGCTCGTTCAAATAGGCAACCTCCTCATCGTTCAACGCCAAGCCTTCTTTTTGGTTATAGGCTGCAATGTCATCTATTTTCAAAATGGGTTCAGGGCTATGGTCAACCTTGAAAATATCTTGTGAGAGTCCGTTATATTTTTGCGAGAGCATGGGGTCAAAGTCCATAAAATTTTCAGCAACGGCATAAAATTCCTCAATTCTGACAATATCGTTGACCCCCATGTTATGGGTGATTTCGGTGGCGTTCGTACTCCAGGGGGTGATCATTGCCGCCCGAGGGCCAATAAAAAAAGCGTCGAGAGACGCCGAGTTTATTTTGGGTCGGTTGCCGAACAACCAGATGAGTTTGTTCGTATCTTCTTGCGAAAGTTCTTTGCCCGTTTCAACCGCGAAAATTTTATTGGTCGCATCCCCGAAAAAGTGAATCATGTGCCTTTTTGATTGTTCAAATTATGAAAGCACAAATTTACATTTTTTTGACCTATGGTTTTCGAAGAATAGTTAACAGTTATAAAGGTAGATTGTTGATAGCTCTGTGAGAGAACTTCCCTCTTAATAAGGAGGTCCCGAGACTTCGGGGGGGTGAAACCCAGAAAAAAAACCTGTTTATAACATACCCCTTAATCTCCTTTTAGAGGAGGAACTGTTGTGGCGGAAATCGTTGTGTTGAATTTTTGTCAGCTGTGTTTGACTGGTAGAATCGGGACTTCCCTCCTAATAAGGAGGGACTGAGGGAGGTGTCATACGTTAATTTTTCTCCAATAAGGCCATATAAAAACCATCAAAACCACTTTTTGAGGCATAGATCTTCTTTTCTTTTGTCAGTGAAAATGATTTACCTTCTTCAGAGGCCAAAAAAGAGTTGACTTGATCATTGTTTTCTTGCGGAAGAATAGAGCAGGTGGCATACACCATTTTTCCACCATCTTTTACAATTTTACTATAGCTACGGAGTATCTCTTGTTGGGTTTTGGTGATTTTTTCCAGAAAATCGGGTTGTAGCTTCCATTTGGTATCTGGGTTTCTTCTGAGAACCCCAAGGCCGGTACATGGGGCGTCGATCAGTACACGATCTGCGCTACCGTACAGTTTTTTAAAGACCTTGGTTGAGGTGATTTCTCTTGGCTCAATATTGTGCGCCCCGTTTCTTCTTGCCCTGCGTTTCAATTCTTTTAGCTTACTACCGTAAATATCCAAGGCGATCAATTGCCCCTTGTTTTTCATCAAGGCCGCCAAATGCAGTGATTTTCCACCCGCACCTGCGCAGGTATCCACGACACGTTGGCCGGGTTTTACATCCAAAAATTCCGCTACCAGTTGTGAAGAGGCATCCTGCACCTCAAAAAATCCGTTTTTAAAAGAGTCGGTCATAAAAACATTGGCGCGCTCGGGCAACCGAAGTGCCGAAGCATAACCCTTAATGGGTTCGGTAACGATACCCTCGTTCAAAAGGGCTTTTTGAAGTTTTTCTTTGGTGGTTTTTAAGGTATTGGTTCTAAGAATGACCTCTGCTTTTTTATTCAGGGCGGCGATTTCTTGCGTCCATAATTTATCGCCCAATGCTTTCAAACAAATTTCATCGATCCAGTCAGGTACCGATTCTTTGAACTTTCTGATTTTCGAGAGCTCATCGAACTTACCTTTGATACGGCGCTCAGGTGTGGGTTCCAATTGTTTCCAGTCTGGCAAACTAATTCCCTTGAGAACGGCCCAAACCGCCCATGTTCTAAATAAATCAGGCCTGCTGAACGGAGCCTTCACCTCGGCAATTTCAGTATAGAGCCTTTTATAACGCACCATTTCATAAATGGTCTCTGCGATAAAACCGCGGTCACGAGAGCCCCAGCGCTTGTCTAGTCTTAACGTTTTCTGCACTACCTTATCAGCGTATTCGCCCTCGTTGAAAATATGGTTCAACGCATCGATAACTGCGAATACTAGGTTTCTGTGTAGTTTCATTCTCGAAAATTAAGGCAGCAAAGGTATTGTTTTACAATCGATTCCCTTTCTTTTTGAGTACTTTTATAGTATGAGACAACTTTCGTTTTTGGTGTTTGGTTTTATTATTTTATCCTGTGGAAAAAAGAATAAATCAAAGCCGATAGTGACCGTAGTAATTGAAACCGTTTATGAAGATTCCCTGAGTGTACGGGCCATTGAAATCATGCCAAACAGCCTTGCCTTTGCTGCCAATAAAGGTGTTTTCGGAACCATTGGTCTTGAAACCGGAAGGGTGCTGGCCAATGTGGAAAAGTACCATACAGGTATACCTGAATTTAGGGCTATCGCACATACGGCGACCGATTTTTTTATGCTTTCGGTCGGCAACCCCGCCCTATTGTACAAAACAGGGGAACAGGGAAGAATGGAACTGGTCTATAAAGAAGAAGGTGATGATGTTTTCTATGATGTAATGACCTTTTGGAGCGATAAAGAAGGCATTGCCGTGGGTGATAATATGCATGGTTGCCTGTCAATCATTATTACTAGGAATGCGGTGCCACATGGAATAAACTAAACTGTAAAGACCTGCCAGAAGGAATTGAAGGGGAAGGTGCTTTTGCCGCAAGCAATACCAATATCACCACGGTAGGTGACAAGGTGTGGATTGCTACTACCAGTGGTCGGATTTTGTTTTCTGGGGATAAGGGCATAACATGGCAAGCAATCCAAACACCCATCACCAATAAAAAGGATACAGAAGGTATTTATTCCATTGATTTTTATGATGACAAACTGGGTGTTGCCATTGGCGGTGATTATACCGATCCTGAAAACAATAGGTCCAATAAGGCGATTACTATGGATGGTGGTAAAATATGGAAGCTGATTGCCGATGGCCAAGATCCAGCCTATAAAAGTTGTGTGCAGTTCGTACCCGGTTCGAATGGAAATGAAATCTTTGCCATTGGGCTTACCGGAATTTCCTATTCAAAAGATATGGGAAGCAACTGGAAGCAATAGAATTGCGAAATTGAGGTTTCGCAGAGAAAAAATTGTTGCGTTGAGGGGAAACCTCAAAAACTAGAATCATATCACAAATTTTCAGACCTACAAGGTTTTGTAAACCTTGCAGGTCAACCTTGCGGGTCAACCTTGATAGGTCAACCTTGCAGGTCTTTGAGGTGTCTTAGGGCTTGTTACAAAATAAAGTGTACAGAGTTGACGCAGAAATTTTGTTTTTATTTTAGACAAAAAATCTAAGCATAGCCTTAGTTACGGTTATATTTTTTAACGACAAATAAAGACAAAAGAACAAGTCAAAATGTATAGGTTATTTTGTAACAAACCCTTAGGAGCTAAACTTCTAAACTTGAAACTCCTAAACCAATTCAACCGCTATCCCAAAGACTGCATAGCAACCAATTTTTTGTAAACGCCGTTAGCGGCAAGAAGTTCGGTATGTGAGCCTTGCTCTACAATCTCTCCTTTTTGAAGCACTACAATGTTGTCAGCCTTTTGTATGGTTGATAACCGATGTGCGATTACAATTGAGGTTCTGTTGCGCATCATTTTTTCAAGGGCATCTTGCACCAAACGTTCGCTTTCGGTATCCAATGCCGATGTGGCTTCATCCAAAATCATTATTGGAGGGTTCTTTAAAACAGCCCTGGCAATTGACAATCGCTGTTTTTGCCCACCACTTAATTTGTTACCACTATCGCCTATATTGGTGTCATACCCGTTGGGCAGTTCACAAATAAATTCATGGGCATTGGCTATTTTGGCCGCTTCAATGATTTCTTCATCGGTGGCGTTCTCTTTGCCCAGACTTATATTGTTGCCCACGGTTTCATTGAACAAGATCGAATCTTGGGTGACCAGACCCATCAGGTTTCTGAGCGATTTTTTGGTAAAGCTTTTAATGTTCGTTCCGTCGATCAGTATTTCGCCCTCGTTTACGTCGTAAAAGCGGGTCACGAGGTTGGCGATGGTGCTTTTTCCACTTCCCGATTGACCGACCAAGGCGACTGTTTTTCCTTTTTTGACCGTGAGGTCAAAGTTCTTCAGAACAAACTCATCTGCATATTTAAAGGAAATGTTCTTGAGTGTTATCTCTGATTCAAATGTAGTCTTATCAATGGCATTGTCAATTTCAGCAATAGGGTTTTCGGTCTCGAGAATCTCGAGCACCCGTTCTGCTGCTGCATTTCCCTTTTTGACTCCGTAAGATGCTTTACTTATTGCCTTTGCAGGGGTGAGAATATTGTACGCCAAGCCCATATAAGCGATAAAAGAGGCGGCATCGAGTGTTTTATCAATTAAGACCATTTTGCCCCCAAACCAGAGCAGAACGCCAATGACCAGAATACCCAAAAACTCACCTGTGGGCGATGCCAGGTTCTGGCGGTTTAAAAGTGTATTTGAAAAATCGAAAAATCGTTTGGTTGAATCTGAAAAGGTCTTATAGAACCTTGATTCTGAATTAAAGGCTTTTATTACCCGTAGTCCGCCCAAGGTCTCCTCAACGGTCGACAAGAATTGTCCTTGCTCTCTTTGAACGTCGTCAGAGTGTTTTTTCAATGATTTACCGATCCATGAAATTATGGAACCAGCAATGGGAATAAAGATAAAAACAAACAGTGTTAGCTTATCGCTGATCAAGAACATGACGATAATGGTGAACAGAATGGTCAAAGGTTCACGTACGATCAGTTCGAGTACCGATAAGAACGAATGCTGTATTTCCAATACGTCTGAGGTGATACGTGCGATCACGTCTCCTTTTCTTTTTTCCGAGTAATAGGAAATGGGAAGGTCGGTGATTTTTTTGTACATCTTATTCCGAATATCCTTCAAGACCCCGTTTCTAAGAAAGGTAATGAAGTACATGGCGAGGTAGTTGAAAATGTTCTTGAACAAGAACAGCACCAAAACAAGCCCGATGACCAGTATCAGGCCTTTCATTTTGTCACCGTCGGAATACTGGGTGACCTGATAGTTCATATACTCCATGAAATAATCTTTGGCCTTGCCCAAACCCTCAAAAACGGGTGGGGTCGTTCGTGGCTTCGCCTGGTCGAAAAGTTCGTTCAACATGGGGATCAAGGCCGCAAATGATAAGGCGCTAAAGAGTGCGTAGAGGATATTGAAAAAAATATTGAGATAACCGTAGGTCCGGTACGGCTTGGCAAAACGGATAATTTTTTTAAAATATTCCATCAATCCAATTTGAGTTCGTTCACTATAAGGTCGATTTTGGCATTGAGTGCTGCGTTTACGGTTTTGTAGTTTGCGGCAGTGTCTAATTTGGCGTTTGTGGTAATGTAAAACTTGACCTTGGGTTCTGTACCACTTGGTCTGGCGGCAATACGGGTGCCATCTTCGGTCTCGTAGATCAAAACGTTTGATTTTGGAATGTCAATGGTTTTTTCTTCGCCTGTCAAAACGTTTTTGGCGATTGAGGTATTGTAATCCTCTATCCATTTAACCTTAGATCCTGCTATTGATGCTACGGGATTTTCCTTAAAATCGTTCAGCATTTGTTTTATCTCTTCGGCCCCGCTCATGCCTTTTTTGGTGATCGAGATCAGTTTTTCTTTGTAAAATCCGTAATCGACATAGCAATCGATAAGATCTTTATAAAATGAGCTTCCGTTCGCTTTTGCCTGAGCGGCGATTTCGCAGGCCAGTAGGGTAGAGGTGACAGCATCTTTATCGCGTACAAAGTCACCCACCATATAGCCAAAACTTTCTTCACCACCACCAACGAAGTGTTGGTCAGGAAAGTCTTTTATCATTTTTGCAATCCACTTAAAACCAGTCAGTGAAATCTTGAACTCAACGCCGTATGCTTTTGCCAAAGGCCGCATCATTGGTGTCGAGACAATAGTAGAGGCAATATATTCATTGCCCTGCATACCACTTGCCTTACGTTGTTCTAATAAAAATTTAGTCATTAGTAACATGGTCTGGTTGCCGTTGAGAATTTCCATTTCACCTTCTAGGTTACGAACTGCTATACCCAATCGGTCACTGTCAGGATCGGTGCCCACCACCATATCGGCACCTATTTCGACTGCTTTTTTAATAGCGATCGACAAGGCCTCTGGTTCTTCGGGGTTTGGTGAAACCACCGTGGGAAAATCACCATCGGGTTTTGCCTGTTCTTCGATGATGGTCACATTGTTGTACCCTGCACGTTTCAACACTTCCGGTATGGCCGTAATCGAAGTTCCGTGGAGGGATGTAAACACAATTTTGAAATCATCCTTTCCATCTGCATAAAAATTCCCGTTCTTTACAGCGGCATTGATAAAGGCTTCGTCTACTTCCTTATCTATCAATTCTATCAAACTATTGTCAGCTTTAAAATGAATATCTTCACAGGCAAGTGAATTGATTTCAGATACAATCGCAGCATCCTCTGGGCTCACTATTTGCCCACCATCTGTCCAATATACCTTGTACCCATTATATTCGGGTGGGTTATGCGATGCGGTTAAAACGATGCCCGCATGACAGTTTAAATGGCGTACTGCAAAAGAGAGTTCGGGCGTGGTTCGCAATTCTGAGAACAGGTATACTTTGATGCCGTTTGCCGAGAACACTTCGGCAACCGTTCGGGCCAAGGTGTCACTGTTATGGCGGCAGTCATAGGCGATGACCACCTTAATGGCCTTGCCCGCATACACTTTCTTTAAGTAGTTGCTCAAACCCTGGGTGCTTTTGCCCAGGGTGTATTTATTGACCCTATTGGTGCCTGCGCCCATCATGCCCCGCATACCGCCAGTGCCGAATTCTATGTGCTTATAAAAACGGTCTTTTAGCTCTTCGGTATCGGTATCGATCAGTTCTTGGACTTCTTTTTTTGTAGCTGCGTCAAAAAAATCGGTCAACCAGCTTTTTGCGGTTTCGAGTATGGTATCCATAGAAATAAACAGTATGCTTATAAGAGTGTGAATTTACGAAGAATATTGCTCTTCTTCCTCGGCTAGATTTACTTTGTCAGAAACGGTATAGCGTGTTTCGTTCTTTCGTGAGCGGATCATGATCTCGCCTAAAAACCCTGCCAAGAACAGTTGGGTGCCAATGACCATTGAGGTCAAAGCCACAAAAAATTGGGGCCTATCGGTAATCAATCGCCCGAACGGGTCGATGAAGAGCTTGTCAATACCCAAGTAGATGGCAAAGCCAAACCCGATAGCGAACATTAATACGCCCAATGCCCCAAAAAGGTGCATGGGCTGTTTACCGAATTTTGATACGAACCAAATGGTGATCAAGTCTAGAAAGCCGTTTATAAATCGTTCCATTCCGAATTTTGTTTTTCCGTATTTACGTGCTTGGTGCCGCACTATTTTTTCACCGATGTTCGAGAATCCCGCATTTTTTGCCAAAACGGGTATGTAGCGGTGCATATCGCCGTGAACATCAATGTTTTTTACCACCTTGTTCTTATAAGCTTTAATACCACAATTGAAATCATGCAACCGCACCCCTGAGGTTTTACGTGCTGCCCAGTTGAAGAGCTTTGAGGGCATATTCTTGAAAATAATGGAGTCGTAACGTTTCTTTTTCCAGCCCGAGACAAGTTCATAACCATCATCTTTGACCATCTTGTACAGGTCGGTGATTTCTTCGGGGTTGTCTTGCAGGTCGGCATCCATGGTAATGACCACTTCGCCTTTTGCTGCCTTGAAACCGGCATGAAGGGCCTGTGATTTTCCGAAGTTGCGTTGAAAACGAATTCCCTTTACCGAAGGGTTTTCATTGGCCAATTTTGAGATTACCTGCCATGAGCTATCAGTGCTACCGTCATCGATAAAAATAATCTCGTATAAAAAATGATTGGATCGCATTACAGTTGCGATCCAATCATGAAGCTCTTTTAGTGATTCTTCTTCGTTAAGTAAAGGTATTACTATTGATAAATTCATTGTTGACTTCCAATAATCCTTTCAAAAGTACGAATTAGTTGAGAGTATCGGTCTTTTTTAGAACGAGACCAGCCAATAAAGAAGTGATTAAGCCAACAAAAATGTTAAAAATCAATATGGCAGGATAGGTGATCCATGCAAATTTACCCTGCATTTCAATAGCATTTTCCAATTGTTCGGCAGTTAGCCTAGGGTTTTGTTCTTTTAAGGTCACTCTTGATATTTCAGCAGTTTTCTCCCAGAAATCAGGAACCATGAAATTTGTGAGAATATAAGTGAAAACTACAGAAATTATTGCTGCAACCAGCGCAGTGCCCACCCCAACCTTCAGCGCTTCACGTAGGGTAAGAAGCCCTTTGTTCTCTTTTTTGAAATTGAATATGGCCAGTACCACTACCATAATTAGTATGGCTATGCCCATAATTGTTTTACCCATTGATTGGTCGTAGAGCATATCAACACGCATGAGCATCAATGTGAACACGATACCAATCGTACCGGCTAGTAGCCCATAGGTCCATGAGGATTTACCAGTTCTAGCTTGCGTTTCTTCCATTTTTTCTTTTTTTTTCAGGTTGTTATGTTATAAGTTGGGCCCTTATTCTTTTTGTTACATTTTAAAGGTACAATCTTTTATTCTTCTTTTTTATGCAATTAGATTGTAGATTACATAAAAATAATTAAATTTGCACCCTGAAATTCAGCAAGTCAATACCCATGAAAAAAGATATACACCCAGAGAATTATAGATTGGTCGCTTTCAAAGACATGTCAAATGAAGACGTTTTCTTGACCAAATCAACAGCAGATACGAAAGATACACTAGAGGTAGATGGGGTTGAATATCCCTTGGTGAAACTAGAAATTTCTAGAACTTCACATCCGTTTTACACAGGTAAAGCTAAATTTTTGGATACCGCAGGCCGAATCGATAAATTCAAGAGCAAATACAGTAAGTTCAAGAAGGCCGCCCCGGTAGTAAAGGTTGCAGAACCAGAAGCTCTGAAAGCTGAGGAAAAAGCCAGTTCTGAAGAAGAATAGTAATAAAATATTTTATTTTTATAAAATAAGCCTCCGATATTTCTCGGAGGTTTTTTTGTTTTCTTTTTTGGTGTGCAATGCGAACCGTATTTTCAACGTTAGTGAAAATGACTTAAGTTTTGTTAATTTCGCTTTTAAAACTCGACTTGATGAATTACATTCTTTTTGATGGTACCGTACGAAATGCGTTGTTACCATTTACGTTTACCAGACCAGTGGCCAATATACGTGTTGGCATACTGACCATTCGTGAGAAATGGGAAAAATATTTGGGCAATACCACGACCACCATTACCGAGGAGTATCTTTCTGAGAAATACCCGATGGTAGAACTGCAAGAGAACGTTTTGATAAATGCCTCTTTTCTGCCCAATCAAGAGTTGGTACACCTAGTGGAAGCCTTAAAAGAGAACGAGTGCGTTTTTTATGAAGATGAGGTTATTGCATTTTATACCACAGCGGCGCAAGATGATATAGATTTTTCAGACTTCACCAAGATCGAGTTTAAAGGAAATGTTCTTCGGATAGAAAACACCTGGGATATTTTCTTAAAAAACGGAGAGGCCCTGCAAGCCGATTTTGATTTGATTACCGCTGGTAGAAAAAGTGCGCCAATTTCTGGCACGAACAAGTTGATACAGGCCGAAAACATTTTTTTAGAGGAAGGAGCCAGTGTTGAACATAGCATTTTAAATGCCACTGACGGTCCGATATATATTGGTAAAAATGCAGAAATATGGGAAGGGAGCCTTATACGTGGTGCTTTGGCACTCTGTGATAACGCAGTTGTGAAAATGGGTGCCAAGATTTACGGGGCGACTACCGTCGGACCACACAGCAAGGTTTGTGGTGAAATCAGCAATTCGGTTATTTTCGGCTATTCTAGCAAGGGCCATGAAGGGTATTTGGGTAATGCCGTGCTTGGTGAGTGGTGTAATATTGGTGCCGATTCAAACAACTCGAACTTGAAGAACAACTACGCAAAAGTTCGTATTTGGAACTACGAATCAGAAGGTTTTGACCAAACGGGACTCCAGTTCTGCGGCCTCATGATGGGCGATCATAGTAAAACGGCGATCAATACCATGTTCAATACAGGTACGGTAATTGGCGTTAATTGTAATATCTACGTACCCGGTTTCCCCCGTAATTTCGTACCTAGTTTTAGTTGGGGCGGGGCCTCGGGCTTTACTACCTATATGCCAAAGAGAGCTTTTGAAACTGCCAAGGTGATGATGGACAGAAAAGGAGTGGAATTCAACGAGATCGAGGCCAATATTTTAGAGCATGTTTTTGAATTGACCAAGAAGTGGCGGAATTATTGAGGTGTTGATTTGAAGATGAGTTGATTTGAAGATGGGTTAATTTGAAAATGTGTTGATTTGATAATTTGATGATTGCAAGGGAGTGAACAATAAAAAAGTAAGTAGTAAGGTTTTGTTGTTCAATTATTTTACTGACTACGACAGTCTCATTAAACATCATGCCCCCAGTTCTCCAATTCCTCTTTACTCCATAATTCAGGAAAGAATATTCTTTTTTGATATTTGGGGTGCATGTATTTTTGCCAGTCACTACCGCCTGTTGCCGCTTTATCGCCTAAATATTTTTTGGCTGCTTCAAGATGGTTGATTACCCACACAATATTCACTGTATGATCGTAATGGCGCATGGCATCAATTAGTTTTTGGTCTTTTTGATACGTTTCAGGCAATTGTTTGAACTTTGCCCAAAGATTCGTTGTATGGTTCTCTTTCATAAAGTCTAGCAGTTTCTTTTTGTACTTTTTTTCAAAACTAGCTAATACCTCACTCTTGCTACCTGTTTTGTAGTCTTTACCGGCCGCCTGCCAGTACATGTGCTCAAAAGCATTATCATAGGGCGTTTTCCTATTGATTTTATCTCTAAACCTGCGATCGATTAGGTTGATCAAGTCGGTAGAAGCGATTTCTATCATTCTGTACTGCGCACTTTGAAATCCGCTTGCGGGCGTTAAGGTATCCCTGAACTTGTTGTACTGTTCCAGTTCCATACCATCGCCCATAATGTTGAACGAGCTTGAAAGCATGTCGAAATAGCGTGAAACACGCATAAGGTGCATTACAAATTTATCTGGTTCTATATTTTCGTTGTTTGAAATTTGCGAAATCTCCCATAAGATCATCTTGAACAACAGTTCGTTGATCTGGTGGTACATGATAAACACCATTTCGTCTGGTAGTTGTGTTCGTTGTGTTTGAAGGCCTAAAAGTGCATCAACCTGAATGAAATTCCAATATTTCATGGGTTCGGTATGTAGTAGTCCCGACAAATGCACATCAGGGTTTTGCCCCATTGCCTCGTATTTTTTATCGATCGCTTTTAAGAGTTCTTCCCTATTCATGTTTGTGATTTTATGCGAAATTAAAATATCTCTGTTGAATTATGGCTTCTAGGTTTGAAAAGTTCTAAACTTAATTTTCTTTCTGTTTCATGCCTACGGCATGGTCTTGTTTAGAAGTTTAATAGTTTAGAAGGTTTAGTTTTATAGAGGAGCGCGCTAACCTTCCACTCTTTTTTTTTTAACTCCTGAACATTAGTTGGGCACTTTGCCTTTTTGGTTTGAATAGTTTCATGTTTGTAGGATTTAGTTACGGTAGAATAAACTCCTAAACCTATTTTAAACTTCTAAACTCAATTTGACAGTCACTTTATTGGTTTGAAAGGTTTCACGTTTAGCAGGTTTAGTTGTTATAGTAATCGCTATTATTAGAACTGTTGGTAAGTATGAATGTTATGTTCTAATTCTATCATGTTAATTACATGAAGAAAAATAGAGTTGAATTTGTCAGGCCATATCAATAATAGGTAGAACGATTATTAAGAGTGAGGCTTTTTTAATGTTTAGCCCTGAGTACGTATATTTGTAGTCCCAAAACGAACATTTATTTTTGGGGAGGAGAATTACAATTTAAAGAAGGCCTAAAAGGCCTAGGTATGCAAAAAAAGGTGGCATTTTATACATTGGGCTGCAAGCTCAACTTCTCTGAAACCTCTACCATTGCACGGGTTTTTGTTGAAGAAGGGTTTGACCGGGTAGATTTTTATGAGGTGGCCGATATGTATGTAATCAACACCTGCTCGGTGACCGAGAATGCCGATAAACGTTTTAAGACCATTGTAAAGCAGGCGCAAAAAATGAATCCTGATGCTTTTGTTGCGGCCATTGGGTGTTATGCCCAGTTAAAACCAGAAGATTTAGCAGTTGTTGATGGGGTGGATCTGGTATTGGGTGCAACTGAAAAATTTAAGATTACCGACTATATAAACGACCTGACCAAAAATGACTTCAGCGAGGTGCATTCCTGCGAAATAGAAGAAGCTGATTTTTATGTGGGCAGTTATGCCATTGGCGATAGAACCCGAGCATTTTTAAAAGTGCAGGACGGTTGCGATTATAAATGTACCTACTGTACCATACCCCTTGCACGTGGCATCTCTAGAAGTGACACTTTGGGCAACGTATTGAAGAACGCAGCTGAAATATCGGCAAAGGGCATCAAGGAAATCGTTTTGACCGGTGTGAACATTGGCGATTATGGCAAAGGGGAATTCGGCAACAAAAAGCACGGGCATACATTTCTTGATCTCGTAAAGGCTTTGGATGGCGTTGAGGGTATTCACCGCTTGCGAATTTCTTCCATAGAACCCAATTTATTAAAAAACGAGACGATTGATTTTGTGTCTCAGAGCAACTCTTTTGTACCCCATTTTCACATTCCGTTGCAGAGTGGTAGTGATACGATCTTAAAATTGATGCGCCGAAGATACCTTGGTAGTTTGTATGTTGATAGAATTAAAAGAATAAAAGAAACAATGCCGCATGCCTGTATTGGTGTTGATGTTATTGTAGGTTTTCCAGGGGAGACCGATGCCCGTTTTTTAGAAACCTATCACTTATTGAACGAACTGAATATTTCGTATTTGCACGTGTTTACCTATTCAGAACGTGACAATACAGCAGCGACCAAAATAGAAGCTGTAGTTCCGAAAAACGTACGTAGCAAACGCAGTAAGATGTTACGTGGACTTTCAGTAAAGAAAAGAAGGGCTTTTTACGAAAGTCAGTTGGGCACTGAACGAACGGTATTGTTCGAAGGTGAAAATAAAGAAGGCTATATTCAGGGGTTTACCGAGAACTACATCAAGGTAAAAGCACCTTGGGATCCTGGGTTGGTCAATACTTTGCACAAAGTTGAGCTTACAGAGGTCGACGCTGATGGCTTGGTTCGTTTTTCATTTATTTCTACCGAAGTACCGGTATAAATGATTTATAGCAACAACTCGCTGCTGCATCCGTTCTATGCGATAAATTACTATATTTAGCATATTCAAAATACGGAACTTATGAAGTTGAAAAAATCGGTTTTACCACAAATTTTATTGTTTGCCCTTCTTTTAATGGCTGCATCGGTTAGTGCCCATGTGAAACTGCCCAAGGTTTTGGCCAGTAATATGGTCGTGCAGCGCAATGCTCCCGTCACTATTTGGGGGTGGTCCGACAGAAACGAGGTGGTTACGGTCTCTTTTAACGGGCAGGTGGGCAAAAGCAAGGCGAACAAAAAAGGAAAATGGCAGGTAGTATTGAAAGATATGAAAGCCGGTGGTCCTTTTCAAATGACGATCAAGGGAAAGAACACCATAGTATTGCAGAATATATTGATAGGTGATGTGTGGGTCTGCTCGGGTCAATCGAATATGGAGATGTCGGTACGGAACTCCAATGATGCGGAGGCAGAAATTGCAGTGGCAGATTATAAAAATATTCGCCTTTTTACGGTTCCGAGAACGATTAGCGCTACTCCGTTATCAGATGTTGGGGAAGGTGAATGGTCGACTTGTAATTCACAGCATATCGCTGACTTTTCGGCGGTCGCCTATTATTTCGCACGGAGGTTACAAAAAGATGTTGACGTACCCTTGGGACTCGTTCATACAAGCTGGGGAGGCACAGGAGTGGAAACATGGACGAGTACCGCAGGGCTCGAAGGGCAAGAAAGTTTTGAAGAGGGAATAAAAAGCCTTAAGGACTTTGATCTCGTGAAGTTGAAAGCCGAAAGAAGAAAAAAGCTATTGGCCATCACCGGACCATTACCGAAAACAGATTTGGGAATGAAAGGTGACGAAGCGGTTTGGGCAAACCCCACACATGATTTTTCAACTTGGAAAACAATGGAACTGCCACAACATTGGGAGCGTGCTGGCCTTATAGGTCTAAACGGGGTTTTGTGGTTTCAAACCGAATTTGAATTGGATAAGGAAGAGACCAATAAGCCTTTGGTGCTAAATCTAGGACGTATCGATGATTCTGACGATACCTACGTAAACGGTACAAGGGTAGGGGGCATGATCGAAAAACATGATGAGCTTAGGGTTTACCCGGTTAAAACAGGGGTCGCCAAAGTGGGCAAGAATATTTTGGTGATCAGGGTTGAGGATATTTATAAAGGAGGAGGATTTAAGGCTACCGAAGCGGAGTTTTTTATAAAGACCAGTAAGCGAAAAATTTCATTATCCGGCGATTGGAGTTACAAGATCGGTAAAGGAGTTATTGAGACATGTGGCGGTATGAACCCGAATGCTTTGCCATCTTTGCTTTTTAATGGAATGGTGAGTCCGATACTTCCTCTTTCCATAAAGGGTGCCATTTGGTACCAAGGTGAGCATAATGCGGGTAGGGCGTATGAATATCGAAAGTTGTTCCCCAATATGATCCAAGATTGGAGAACACATTTCGGTCAGGGAGATTTTCCTTTCCTGTTCGTGCAATTGGCAAATTTTAAAAAAGCGGAAAGCCAACCAATTGAAAGTGATTGGGCAGAGTTGCGTGAGGCACAATCAATGACTTTGAAGAACAGCCTGAATACGGGTATGGCGGTGATTATCGATATAGGTGATGCAGAAGACATCCATCCAAAGAACAAACAAGATGTAGGTAGGCGTTTGGCAATGGCCGCCTTAAAACAAGTGTATGGTAAGGAAGTGTCTACGAGTCCACAATTTGAAGCAATTAAAATAAATAAGAACGTGGTTCGGGTAAGGTTTAATGAAACAGGAAAAGGTTTAGTGGTAAACGATGTCTATGGGTATGTAAAAGGGTTTGCAGTTGCGGGTGCCGATAAAAAGTTTTATTGGGCAAAAGCACGTATTATAGGTAATGATACCATTGAATTAATCTGTGATAAGGTAACCGAGCCAGTTGCCGTGCGTTATGCTTGGGCGAACAACCCCCATGATGTAAATCTTTATAATAGTGAAGGCTTACCAGCAGATCCATTTAGAACCGATGATTGGCTAGGTATTACTGTGGATAATATCGTAAAGTATTGATTAAAAAAATAACTTTTACATCAAACCGCTATTTTCGATTGGATATGAAAATGTCTAATACGACATAAAAAAAACCACTCAGTTGAGTGGTTTTTTTAAAAATAATATTGTTTATTAGATTCTAATACCAACGGGCAACATCTCTTTATACTGTCTGTTTTTTCTTAAAAACCCTGCGATTTGTGGACTGGTTGGTACAACCCTCAACTTTTTCTCTTGAATATGGTTCAAAACCGACTT
>JAJRSY010000079.1 GCA_024278565.1 Bacteroidota bacterium | reverse complement strand
TGGAAAGGATAGAATTTTATTACACACCTAAGCACGCAAGTTGGTTGAATATGGCTGAAATTGAAATAAATATAATGGAAACAGAATGTTTGAACAGGAGAATTGCAAGTGCGGATATATTGATCAGTGAAATCAAACAATTGACCACAGCAAAAAACAAACAAAAGAAAAAGATCAAATGGGGGTTTACAAAACGAGATGCCTATAAAAAACTATCTCATCATTTTGTTCCATAATTAAATTGACGTGGTACTAGAGGGCTGCATGGATCCAAAAGCGAAGAACTATAAATCGTATTATTTGAAGGAAGATAATGATATATGTGAGTATTGATAGCTCTTGTGTATGTTATACTCATGACACTAAAAACCCGAATTTCATGTGTCATGAGTCTAGTTCCTAAGGCTCCCCTTGTCATTCCGAACGAAGTGAGGAATCACAACGAAATGTTGATGCTGCCTTCCACCTGCTTTGGACTGCAAGCAAGACCTTCGCACCTATATTACCTTTCATTTTTCAATTGCACAATTAAACTATAAAACCATCCGTCGAGATTCCCTGCCCGCCCGCCTGGCCGGCAGGCAAGATCCAGCAGGCGGGCTCGTGCGGAATGACAACTTTTGTGCGAGGGTTTATTTCACTCGAACATCAAAGAAATAAACTCGGCCACACAGGCAGGTTTTTCAACGCCCTGAATCTCTACTTTACAGTCCCACGTGATCTTTAGACCGTTGTCACCATAATTTTCAATCTGATTAATTTTCCCAACAAACCGCAACTTACCATCAACTATTACAGGGTGCGGAAACCGTACTTTGTTGAGTCCGTAGTTCACCCCCATATTTGTGCTTTTCACCTCAATAACATCGCCAAGCATTTTTGATATCAAAGAAACTGACATAAACCCGTGGGCCACGGGTGCCTTGAAAGGAGAGTGTTTTTTAGCCTTTTCCACATCAACATGTATCCATTGAAAATCTAAAGTGGCATCGGCAAAGGCATTGATCATTTCTTGGGTAACGGTAATCCATTCACCCACAGGCAATGCCTTGCCTTCGTATTGACGAAATTCACCTAAATTTTTGCATATCAGTTTTTCCATAATACCTTTATCTTGAGATTCCACCATCTATTGTCAAACAAATACCGGAAACAAATCGTGCTTCATCTGAGGCCAAGTACAAATAGCCATAGGCAATATCAATAGGTTCGGCCGATTTTTGCAAGGGAATCTGTTTTTTAATGGCCTCTAAATGTTCCGCAGGTATTTTTTCAACCATCTCGGTCAGGGTAAAACCTGGGGCGAGGGCATTCGCGGTAATTCCGTATTTGCCCAGTTCCATTGTCCATGTTTTGGCCATGGCAATGACCCCTGCCTTAGTGGCTGAATAATTCGTTTGCCCGAAATTACCCCTCAAGCCTACATTAGAGGCCGCAGAAACAATACGACCATAACCAGCCTCTTTCATATAAGGTACTACCGCCTGAGCACATAAGAAAACACCTTTTAGGTTTACGTCGATGACGGCGTCCCAATCTTCTTCACTTAATTTCTGCAAGGTTTTATCTCTGGTGATACCTGCATTATTGATTAGAATATCTATTTTTCCGTATTTGGCATGCACGTCGGCCATCGCAGTTTGTACCGCTTCTTTGTCCGTTACCGAAATTTTATGGAACTCGGCAATACCACCTTTATCATTTATGCCCTTTGCCGTTGCCGTACCTTGACCCAACAAATCCCATATAATCACCGTGGCCCCTTCTTGGGCAAACAATCCTGAAACAGCTTTTCCTATTCCCCTTGCGCCACCTGTTACAATAGCCACCTTATCTTTTAGTCTCATATTTTCTTATTTTAGTTTTAGACCTACAAGGTTTTTGAAACCTTGCGGGTCGGACTGGTTCAACCTTGTAGGTCGGACTGGTTTTATTACATTCCAATCACCACTTTTCCCTTTACTTTTCTCTGCATCATTTCTTCCAAGGCTTTTGGTGCTCCCTTTAGGGGATAAATGTTATGAATATGAGGTTTTAACTTTCCCTCGCTGTACCATTGCATCAACTGTATGGTGTTTTGCATATTCTTTTTTGGGGTTTTCATGGCAAAACTTCCCCAGAAAACCCCAACTAGATCACAACCTTTCAACAAAGGTAAATTCAAAGGTATTTTAGGGATATCGCCCGCTGCAAAACCGACGACCAAATATCGCCCCTCCCAAGCCATGCCCCGTATCGCGGACTCTGAATATTCGCCCCCGACCGGGTCATAGATTACATCAGCCCCCCTACCCTCGGTAAGCTCCTTTATTCTTTCTTTGAGGATTTCCTTGGAATAATCAATGGTTTCATCGGCACCGTACTGCTTGCACAAGCGTAATTTATCTTCTGATGAGGCCGCGGCAATCACTTTGGCTCCCATAAGTTTACCCAGTTCCACCGCCGCCAAACCCACTCCCCCAGAAGCACCCAATACCACCAAGGTCTCACCCTCCTTTAGATTGCCCCTATCTTTTAGGGCATGGTACGAAGTTCCGTAGGCCATCATAAAAGAGGCTGCAATGTGAAAATCCATTTGGGGTGGTTTTAAAAAACAGACGTTCTTGGGCACGATCACTTCTTCGGCAAAGCCACCGTTCATCACAAAACCAAAGACCTTATCGCCCACTTTTACATGGGTAACCCCCTCACCCACTTCTTTTACTATACCAGCAATATCACTACCAGAAGTGAACGGCAATTCTGGCTTAAACTGATACAGACCTTGAATAATCAAGGTATCGGGAAAATTGACCCCACATGCCCGTACACTGACCAATACTTCTTTCTCTTTGGGTTTGGGACTTTCGACTTCGGCCAAGACCAAACTTGATGGTAATCCGAATTCGTTACATACGATTGCTTTCAAATTGTTTCTATTTAAAATGTTATTCTAATCCTGCTAGGTCTTTAAGGCCTTGTAGGTTTGCCAACTAGCTTTAGACCTACAAGGTTTTTGAAACCTTGCAGGTCGGAAAACCTTGCGGGGCGGCCAAACCTTGCAGGTCGGTGAAAACCTTGCAGGTCTACTTATTCCTCGATTACCTTTAATACCAGTTTTCCCAATTTATCACCGGTAAACAGGCGTTGATAGGTTTCGTTGAAATTCTCGATTCCCTCGTACACATCTTCTTTGCTCTTCAGTTTGCCCTGCACCATCCACATGCCCATTTCTTGTGCGGCTTTGCCATAGTCTTTGGCGTAATCCAAAATAACCATACCCTGCATACTCGCCCTGTTCACCAATAGCGATAGGTAATTGCTGGGACCTTTGACGGCTTCTTTTTCTTTGTTGTTGTTGTACTGCGAAATTGCCCCGCAAATAACAATACGGGCATTCAAACGCAATCGGGCAAGGGCGGCATCAAGAATTTCACCTCCTACATTATCAAAATACACATCCAATCCCTTGGGACATTCTCTTTTTAAGGCATCATTGATATCTTCTGACTTATAGTCAATGGCTGCATCAAAACCCAACTCCTCAACAATATAGTCGCACTTCTTTTTACCTCCCGCGATACCTATGACCCTACAGCCCTTTATTTTTGCAATTTGGCCCACCACACTACCTACGGCGCCTGCCGCACCCGATACCAGAACAATATCGCCCTCTTTGATCTTACCAACCCGTAGTATTCCAAAATACCCTGTCATTCCTGGCATTCCCAAAGTGCCGATATAAGTGGTCATTGGCGCTAAGTTCGGATCTACCTGGTACCAATTGTCACCATTGGTCACCACATACTGCTGTACCCCACCCCATCCGGTAAGGCAATCGCCTTCTTTGTACTGCGGATGGTTATTTGCCTTGATCACTTTACCGATAGATCCTGCACGCATTACCTCACCGATCTGAACGGGCGGTATGTACGACTTTCTATCGTTCATCCACCCACGCATGGCCGGATCCAACGAAATATAATGGTGTTGGATCAATATCTCGCCCTCTTTGGGTTCTGGAACTTCGTTGGTCTCCAATGCCCATGTATCGGCATCTGCCATACCCATAGGTCTATTTTTTAAGATAAGCTGCTTGTTCATTTTGTACGTTTTTATATTATTTTTTTTGAAGGCTATCTATAAATGCCTTCATTTTTGCTCTAATATTAGGATGCCACCACAATTGAATCGCCTCGTTCAAATCTTTTGAAGCATCAGCATCAATGACGTTTAGCCATTGTTTTCTGAGTTTCTTTTTCGTATTCTTGAAAATAGATTCGTCAGCCCGTAAATAGTGTTGCATTTTCTTCTCGGCCTGTGGTAGAACATCTTCCAAGGCTACTGTCTCATCAATTAATCCACTAGTAAGTGCTTCTTCGGCGCTGAGCAATTTACCTTCTAAAAGATACTGATTAGCCTTACTGTTTCCTAACCAAAAAGCGTAGGCGGTTACAAGGTTGTTCGATATTTGAATGTTGACGGCAACCTCGTTCAGCCCGATGGTATATTTTTCATCGTCGGCCATCACCCTATAATCGGCTGCGATCGCAAGAACACAACCACCCGCTGGCGCATACCCTGTAATGGCGCAGATCAATGGTTTTGGAAAAGTAGCCAATTGTAGGTGCAAAGCCCCAAAAGCCGCAAAAAATGTCTCAATCTGCGATTTATCATAACCATAGAGTTCAATAACATCCAATCCCGCAGAAAAAAAATGGGGTATTCCCGTTAGCACGACCCCTTTTACAGAATCATCTTTCAACAAGTCATCAAAAGTGGCCCTGAGTTCGTTGACCATTTGTTGGTTGATGGCGTTTACCTTGCCCCTATTGAGTTGTACTATGGTGTAATTTTCTTTTTTTGTTAGTTGTATGGTGTTCATGGCTGCTGTTTTTGTTTATGCCTATCAGGATGCTGATTCGTTTCTGTATTAATTTGTAAATACCCGAAGGCTTGAATGAGTGAATGCTATAATAAAAGGATATTGCTCCATTCAATCATTATTTCATTGTTACATTGCTACATTATTCAAAGCGATATTCCCCCGTCAAGTGTGATGGTCTGCCCGGTTATGAATTTCGTACTATCGGATGCCAACCACACAATCGCCTCTGCTATTTCCTCTGCTTTTCCGTAACGTTTCATGGGGATGAGCTTTTTTAGTATATCATCCATATCGGGTCGTATGCCTAATAAGCGATCCAACAAGGCCGATTCAGTATAGCCGGGACACACAGCATTCACCCGAATATTTTTTGAGGCATATTCGAGTGCGGCAGATTTGGTCATACCCACCACCGCAAATTTACTAGCGCAATAAGACAGGTTGTTGGTCGAGGCTTTTAATCCGGCAAGGGAGGCAACATTCACTATACTTCCGCTTTCTTGTTTCTGCATTTGTAGCAAGGCCTGTTTCATCCCATAAAAAACACCGGTTTGGTTGACGGCAATTACCTTATCCCAATCCTCCAAAGAATACTCCGCAGTTTTGGCCATTATTTTTGGTCCTCTTCCAGCATTATTTACCATAACATCTAAGCGACCAAACTCTGCTACCGTTTTATCGATGAGCTGTTCTATCTCTTCAAATTTGGTCACATCTGCTTTTAACATTACAGCAGTACCACCACTACTCGCAATGTCATCAACGACCTTATGGGCAGTTTCCTCATTAAAATCAGAAACGACTACCTTGGCGCCAAAGCTTGCAAAATGTTTTGCCGCTGCAGCGCCTATACCCGATCCTGCACCTGTTATGATTACTACCTTATCTTTTACCTGCATAAATCTTGTTTTATTAGGGATTATAATCAATCTATTTTATTGGTCTGTACGGCCTTTAAGGCCACGTTACAACATAGCGCCGAGGCTTGATTCAAATTCGCGAAACGAGAATCAGATGTATACCCCATTTTATAGCGGTAATAAATTTGCTGGGCAATGACCGCTATTTTAAAGAGTCCGTATACATAGTAGAACACCAAATGGTCCACTTCTTTTCCACTTTTGAGCGCATACTGTTCAACAAGCTCGCTTCGGCTCGGATTTCCGTCGAAGACCGTTGGCGATAGTATTCCCTTTTTTACAAAATCGTAATCACCCTGCATGGTCCAATACCCCAAAGAGGTGCCTAGATCCATAAGCGGGTCACCAAGCGTTGCCATTTCCCAATCGAGTACGGCGGTCACCTCTTTCCAACTATCATCTTCAAAAACCACATTATCGTATTTATAGTCGTTATGAATCAGACTGTGTTGGTAGGTTTTGGGTTGATTATCGTGCATCCACCGCATTACTTTTTCGGCGGCGGGAACGTCGTCGATTGCTACTTTTAGATATTGTTTGCCCCAGTTGGCTACCTGCCTTTCTACATAACCCTCTGGTTTGCCCAAATCAGCCAAGTCCAATGCTTTATAATCTACCTGGTGCAGTTCTACCATGGTATTTAACCACGAATCCGCTATGGTCTTATATTCTGCTGACGGTATTTCCAGTTTTTTTGCCCTTTGATAGCTTAAAATAATACCGTGAACCCGCTCCATCACATAAAATGAGGAGCCAATAATCGAAACGTTTTCAGTATAGGCATACATCTTGGGGACTTTTGAAAAGGCTTGCTTCAACGCTTTCTGCACTTTGAACTCTCGCCCCATATCATGCCCTCGTTTTATAGCGCCCTTGGGTGGGCGGCGAAGTACATATTCGTTATCCTCGACCTTTAATAAATAGGTAAGGTTCGAATAGCCATGGGTGAACTGTTCAACAAAAAGTTCGCTATTGGCAGAACCTATAAGCTGGTTCTCATAAAGAAATTGTTTAAGGGCCACTTTGTTGAGTTCCTCTCCTTTTCTTACCTGCTGCTTATGATGTTCGTACATTCTTTAATTTAATTTAGACCTACAAGGTTTTAGACCTACAAGGTTTTGAAACCTTGCAGGTCTTGTCACCATTACCCTGTTGTATATTTCTTTATCACACTCTTTCCCAATTGGTACATATGTACCTCATCTGGGCCATCGGCAAGGCGAAGCATTCTGGCCGCAACAAAATAATGTGGCAAAGGGGTATCAGCACTTACCCCCTTGCCCCCATGAATTTGAATGGCACGATCTATAACTTTCAGGGCCATTTTGGGTGCAACGATCTTTATCATTGCTATAAGATCCTTGGCTTCTTTGTTACCTTTTTTATCCATTTTATCGGCAGCGGACAGGGTCAGCAGTCTCGACTGTTCCACTTCACATTGTGACTTTGCGATTTCTTGTCTGATGCTACTATAATCTTTAAATATTTTACCAAAAGCAATACGCTCTGCGGCTCTTTTTGACATCAGTTCCAATGACCGTTGTGCCATTCCGGTCAAGCGCATGCAATGATGAATCCTGCCCGGACCTAAACGCCCCTGTGCAATTTCAAACCCACGCCCCTCGCCAAGGATCAAATTTTCTTTGGGCACACGAACATTGTTCAATACGATTTCGGCATGCCCTTCCGGCGAACCAAAGTATCCAAAAACCGACAATGGTCGTACAATTTTTAACCCTGGGGCATCCATAGGGACCAAGACCATACTTTGCTGTTGGTGCCTGTGCGCATTTGGATCGGTCTTGCCCATGACAATGGTAATCTTGCAGTGGGGATCCATTCCCCCAGAAGACCACCATTTTCGTCCGTTGATGACATATTCGTCTCCATCTGAAGTAATTGAGGTTTCTATGTTTGTGGCATCTGACGAGGCAACACCTGGTTCTGTCATCAAAAACGCCGAGCGTATCTCTCCTTTCATCAATGGCTCCAACCACTGTTTTTTATGTTGTTCACTGCCGTACTTGGCCAGTACTTCCATATTTCCGGTATCCGGAGCACTGCAATTAAACACTTCTGATGACCAAATGACACGGCCCATTATCTCTGCCAACGGGGCATACTCCAAATTGGTGAGGCCCGGACCCAAATCGCCATAAGCTTTCGGGAGAAATAAATTCCATAGGCCCGCCTCCCTAGCTTTTTCTTTTAACCCTTCTAACCCTGGCCATCGTAGCCATCGATTGTTAGGGTCGGCGTGAAATGTATATACTTCTTCTTCAATGGGCAAGATATGTTCTGCCATAAAGGCATTCAACTTTTTCTGCAGTTCTTTTGACCTATCGGTGAATTCAAAATTCATATATCCTATTTAAATAATAAATATCAATTCCTCCCCTGAGAGGGGAACTGTCTTTGATTCAATTCATTAAAATCAAATCATCCCGCAATCATATACCCCCCATCGGCGGTATAAACACCACCCGTCATATACGCCCCGGCATTAGAGGCCAACAAGCATACGATACCCACCATTTCATCGGGCATACCCATACGGCCCGAAGGCAGCGTTCTTTCAATCTTTTGTAAGATTTTTTTGTTTTGCCACAGGGCGGCACTAAACTTGGTCTTGATCAAACCTGCGCAAAGGGCATTGGAACGAATACCGTATTTTCCCCATTCCTTGGCCTGGTTTTTAGTGAGCATCACCAAGGCCGCCTTACTGGTACTGTACAGCCCAAGTCCCATTCCGGGAGTCAATGCCTCGACCGATGCAAGGTTTATGATGCTACCGCCCCCACGTTTTTGCATACTGGGCAATACCAGATTTGAGAGCATCCAAGGGGCTTTTACGTTGACGTCCATGATCTTATCAAAAGCGTCCTCGCCCGCATCTTCCAAAGGACCAAATACGGGGTTGATTGCCGCATTGTTCACTAGAATATCTACGCCCCCTAACTTTGAGGTCGTTTGATTCACCAAATTTTCGCGCTGCTCTTCTTTACCAATGTGACAGGCGATACCAATGGCCTTCAACCCCTCGGCCTCTAATTCAGCAACCACCCTATCACAGGCTTCTTGATCTCGGCTACTGATCACCACCTGCGCCCCGTTCTCTGCCAAGGCTTTTGCAATTGCCTTTCCTATTCCTTTACTCGACCCTGTGACAATAGCTGTTTTGCCCTCGAGGTCGAATTGTTTTTTTATGTTGGTCATGATTGGGTTTATGGGTTTATGAGTTTATGAGTTTATGAGTTTATGAGTAAAATAAAAAAATCAGAAACCATATGTTAATTTTTTTTGTTTTTTTCCCTGATTACTGCTCACTGATTACTTATTACCCCGTGTTACTACTCACTGATTACTTCACCTTAACAAAACACATCGTCATCGGTTTTCACCGTCAACACCTCTTCATCCATCATTGTTTCGGCCAAGGCCGTTGTTTTTGTCAGTTCATATTTAAAATAGAATTTCATCGCGTGTATTTTACTTTTGTAAAATTCTTTTGAATAGGTTTTATCGCCCTTATCCAAACTTGCTTTGGCTTTTGTTGCCATATCTAACCACAACCACCCTAATACAATGTGTGACATGAACTCCATAAATAGGTTCGCATCTGCCAGGTACCGTTCATAATCGCCTTTTTTAGCGAAGGGCATCAAGAAGCCCAATACTTTTTGGGTGAGCTTCAACTTGCTTCGTAATTTGGCAGCGTATGATGGTAATTCATCATCGGCAGAAGCAGCGGTAATTGCCTGCATGATTTCAGCCAACAACAGTTCTAACCCCTTGCCGTTTGACATGGGTACTTTTCTACCCAAAAGATCCAATGATTGTATGCCCGTGGTACCCTCATAGAGGGCAAAAACACGAATATCCCTATAGTACTGTTGCAAGATAAAATCTGAACAAAATCCATAGCCCCCAAGTACCTGCACTCCGTTGTTAACAGCTACCGCTCCTGCTTCCGATGGATATGTTTTTACAATTGGGGTCAACATTTCAAGTAATAACCGGTACTTCCCCTTTTCGGATTCATCTACCATGGACTGCACCAAATCATGGTATTTCGAAGCCAATAAAACCAGACTTAAAGAACCCTCGGTAATTACCTTTTGCAACAATAACATTCGGCGTACATCAGGATGCTCTATAATAAGACACTGGTCTTCATCAGGATTCTTTTTTCCCGTGTTGGTCAGTTTACGCCCTTGCGGACGTTCATTGGCGTACTCCAAAGAAGCCATATATGCCGCCATGGCAATGGCAGCGGCACCACGACCGACACCGATCCGGGCACCGTTCATCATTAAGAACATATATTTCAGTCCTTGGTGGGGCTCACCTACCAGCCAACCACGGCAATCGTTACCATCACCAAACCCTAAATGGGTGGTGCAATACCCCTTTTGCCCCATTTTCTGAAAGTCGGCCACCGTTGTCACATCGTTTTTAGTCAAACTTCCCTCTTCATTGGGTCTGTTCTTTGGCACTATGAACAACGATATTCCCTTGGTGCCTGAAGGAGCACCCTCAATGCGTGCCAATACCAGATGCACAATATTTTCGGCATACTGACTGTCACCTCCCGAGATAAATATTTTCTGCCCGCTTATCATATGGTAGTCCTGATCGGTAGGTGCTGCCTTTGTGGTAATATCGGATAATGAGCTACCGGCCTGTGGTTCTGTGAGGCACATGGTACCCCCCCACTCGCCCGATAGCATTTTTGGCACATAGGTTTTATTGAGTATTTCATTGGCAAAATGTACGATCAGTTCTGCCGACCCTTGGGTCAATCCGCCATAACCGGGCAACTGGTTGTTCGCCGCTTCTTGAATATAGGCAGAAGCGGTGTGGACCATGAAGGGAATCTGCAGTCCTCCCACTTCAAAATCAAAAAGGGCCGCGATCAAGCCCATTTCCCCAGCTTTCTTCATATAGGTATCGACCTGTTTGTGCACCATTACGGTACCGTCTTTATAATGGGCGGGATTCTCATCCATCACTTTGATATAAGGGAACAACTCACGATCCGAGAATTCCTTTACCGAATCTAAAAACAGGTTCAAAGACTCTAGATCATGTTCTTGAAAGCGTTCATAAGAAAGTATACTCTCCAAGCCGTGTACATCATATAATAAATATTTCAGGGTATCAATATCAACATACGCTTTTACCATAACAAATATGTTTTTTGATGGTTTTGGTTAATTGCCAACAAGATAAAGGATTATTTGCCCAATTCTTGTTAAACCGGTTTAATAAATGAAGTCCTCCCCCCAACCTTTCCCAAGGAGGGGAGTTTAAACGATATGGGGAAACTTGCTAAAGGCTGGGTACTGATAATACGTTTAAATCATGAGCTTGCCAATCGCCTTCTGATTTTTGAAAGCCCCACTGGGGTCAGTCTTAAATAAGAAGCTATTAAGTATTGGGGCACTCGTTGAAAAAGAGCAGGTCTTTTTCTAAGTAATCCCAGGTAACGTCCTTGGTTAGAAAGGGTCTTTATTACAAAGCAATCCGTTTGTTCATATACGCTTTTAAAAGAAAAACCTGCACCCAAACAAAAAATGCCAGGCCTACAAAGCTGTAAATAACGGTATTGGAAATATAGAAATTCAAACTATTCACCAAAAGATTGAATTCGGCGAAACGATTCAATTTTGAGGCGACCACCCAGCTGATCTCGAAAGATGGATCCTCCCAAATGGAATAGGCAAAGATACCTGCGATGGCAGTTAATATTGCCAACCAAACCAATTTAGATATCAAAGGTTAGTAGACAAACGCCTTGCTCTTTTGCGCATCGGCTTGAATTTCAGACAGCACTGATTGGGTAAAATCAACTGAAGGGCTATCTAACCCGACCTCGATAATGGCTTTACGCACAAAGGTATCTAACTTTTTGTCTTTATCTTCTTTCATAGTTCTTACTGCTTTGCGGTTCGAGCTTACGTTCTAAAATTATGGCCAAACGTTTTCTACTTCTAAACAATCGCACTTTGACCGCATCTACGGTTATATCCATGATTTTTGAAATCTCTTTTAGAGACAGTTCCTCAAAATAATACAGCGTCAGCACCACACCATCACCACTGGCCAATTCTTTCATCGCTTCTTTGATCGTGTTCTTGCGTTCATCGGCTTCTAGGTCATCTAATACACTTTCGGTTACCTTTAATAGATAGTCGACGCTATCATCTAAAGAACTTGTTTGCAAACTTCTACCACGCTTTTTTAGATAATCGAGACTTCTATTGTACGTGATTCTATAGATCCAGGTCGAAAATTTAGAACCGCCCTTAAAAGTATTCAATACTTGGTATACCTTTATAAAAACGTCTTGCGAAACCTCTTCGGCCTCTTCTTTGTTTTTTACTATTTTCATCGCCAGCGTAAAGACCATATACTTGTACCGATCTACCAAAACCCCAAAAGCCCTGGTATCGCCATTGATGGTTTTATCAATATAACATTGGTCGTCGTTTTGGCTCATTTACCTTATATGACGCACAAATCACGAACTTGGTTACAGTTATTTTAAAAAAAACAACAATTTGTGTAACCTCGCTTAAAAAACAATCGTCATACCTGATGAACGAGTTTATGAATCAATTAAAAATCAAACATCATGGGAGGAGCAGTAATGATCGTCGGTTTAATCGCAGCATCTATTTTCGGAATATTCTATCTATACTACTCAACGAGGAACAAAGAACGATTGGCCCTTATTGAAAAAGGGGCGGATGCTGGCATTTTTGTAAAGGGAAAACAGGATAAAGCTGCTCCTTTCTGGAAAATTCTTATTTTAAATTCAGCACTTTTATTAATGGGAATCGGATCGGGCATTATGATCGGGGGAATCTTAGGGGCAAACTTCAATGTAGAATGGGATATTGCCATGCCAGGTTCCATTTTTCTAATGGCAGGCACAGGGCTCCTTATCGGCTTCTTTTTGACCAAAAAACTGGATAAGGAAGGCGCATAAAATATTTCTTTAAACCAACTACTCCCGAGGCAGAGCTACAGAGGTATTTCGCAGGTTTAATTTCGGCCTCAGGACCAATCAAATTTTGTATTTAGCCCCACCCGGAACAGTCCTCACCCAGAACTGCGAAAAGCAGTTCTGGCCTCTCCGAAGGAGATGTAAAACATCTTGGTTATATTCAATATGCTGCCTGCTTTCAGAAGATTAGTCTACAGCACTCTTGACTTCGACTACGCCCCCATAACTTACAACTCTTAACTTGTAATAATTAGCAAATCTTAACTACCTTTAGGGGATGAAAATAATAGCAACCAACATAGGCACCGACACTACTTTTCTTTGGAACGGTCTTGAAGAAAAAACAGGCATCTTCAAATATCCTGTTGACAAAGCCCTCTTTCTAGGAAAAACAGATGTCGAAAATGACACCGTTGTCGACCGGAAGCACCATGCCGGGGTCGACAAGGCCTGTTTTCTATTCGCTTCAGACCATTACCCACACTGGAAAGAACTATACCCGAACTTAGAATGGAACTGGGGCATGTTCGGCGAAAACCTGACCGTTCAAGGGTTAGACGAAGCTGCAATACGCATTGGTGATGTTTATAAAATCGGTACCGCCGTGGTACAGGTATCGCAACCCCGAGAACCATGTTATAAATTGGGGATACGTTTTGAAAATCAGGGAATATTGAAACAATATATCGATCATGGCCATCCAGGCAGCTATGTGCGTATCTTGGAAGAGGGGGAAGTAAAAACAGGAGATTCATTTCAGCTGTTGACCCAATCTGAAAACCCCTTGACCGTCAAACAATTCTTCGACCTGCTGTTCCAACGGAAAAAGAACCCCGATATTTTGCAATTGGCCATCAGTAATACGGCATTGCCCGAGTATAAAAGGGAACGATTGAAAAAGTTTATTCGATGAAATCGTCTGGTTTGTTTTCAGCTAAAATACATCTTGATCTTCCTGATTGTGATATCGCTTACTACCCCGCATTTCTAGATTCTAAAGAGGCCGATTCTTATTTCAAGGTTTTTATGAGAACCATTGCATGGCGACAAGACGATATCAAGCTTTTCGGAAAAGTATATGCACAACCCAGATTGACCGCCCTCTATGGCAATAACCGAAAACCCTATTCCTACTCAAATGTTACCATGCAGCCCCATGAATTCACAACAGAATTGTTAAAGGTCAAAAAAAATATCGAGACCGAAACCAACCTGTATTTCACCTCTTGCCTGCTTAACCTTTACCGTGACGGCAAAGACAGTAACGGCTGGCATGCCGATAATGAAAAGGAATTGGGTGAAAACCCGGTAATCGCATCGATCACCTTGGGGCAGGAGCGCTATTTTCATTTAAAGCATAGAACCAAAAAGGAGATGAAACATAAAATTCTCTTGGCGCATGGCAGCTTGCTATTGATGCAAGGAAAAACACAACATCATTGGCTGCACCAGATCGCGAAAACGACCAGACCGATCAAAGAACGAATAAATTTGACTTTTAGGGTTATTCGGTAAGGTGGTGGTTGGAATTAAGAAAAAATATTTTTTGTTTTAATCAAAGTTTAGAGTGAAAAACCAGTGGTCTTAATGAAGGGTCGGGCACTTGGAGTATGGGATTCCGCTTTCAGCGGAATTAGTTCAACCATCTATTTTTTCGGCGCATTACATGCTTGTCAATCCCGAGACTTGCGGGAGGGTTTCACCAAAAAAATCGGCCGTGGGGACCGATTTTATACCTTATCACAAAAGTTTCATACTGTCTTTAACATGCAGGTACCCATGCTAATTTCCTCATATTTGGCTTCATTATATTTATAATATCAATTCCCATGCCAAACTTTTATGGGGAAACGCCGGGGAGAGCATCTATTCAAAGATATCGTTCAACACTTTCGCCAACCGCAACCCTCCTTTTTGCAATTGATTTTCGACGGTCGCCCACCAAACATAACCGTACCTGAAATACAACTTCTCACCCGCCTCGACCGAACCATATATTTTATTCGCCAGATCCTGCGATTCCTCTACCCAATCATATACATCGCCCTCTTGTATTTTTCTCTTTTGCTCCTTGCTCAATTTCGGTAACGATTCGGCAAGTTCGGTATAGCTCATACCATAGCCATTGATCATATTGGCATCCCACACCTTGTGTAAATTGCTGCCTTTGTTGAACCATTGCAGTTGAATATCATTACCGCCCTTATCTTCCAACCTGCCAACGTGCATGGGTTGGTGCAGGTCACCGATAAGGTGCACCAAGAGTTTTAGGTAGAACACCTTATCTGCTTTCGAGCTGTTCTTATTCTTTACAATTGAAATGCACTTTTGTATTCCCATGACGAGATCACCATGTTCGCTCGGTTCAACATCGGTATATTTTTTATCGTCCGGAAAGTTCACATAGTGCCAAGGGCTAAACTCCTTGAAGTCACGATCCGCTTTGATATCATCGCCAAAGGTAGAAACCAAGGCCAAACTCCGCCCATCCAATAATTTGTTGATGGCCCTCCTTGCTTTTCCGGTAAGGTTTCTTTGGGCTACCTCACCAGTGGTTCTGTGCCCTGTTTTCGACCAAATATTATCATTGCCAAAACTGAGCTGAACAGATAGAAAAACCAAGAGTATTGTAATTCGTTTCATAACCACATTTTATCCAAAAATAGATAAACCTTACCTAATCTATTGTTAAGAATTGTACCTTTTTATATTTTTAGTTTGATATTGCGGACGAAACCATATTTTCTATGCTCAAAGGGATAAGATCACCATTTGTAAAATACGGAATACTGGCAGTTCTTATAGGCGTACTAGGCCTATTATTATTATTCTTGAGTGTTTATTTTGGGGGTTGGGGAAAGCTTCCCGATAAAAAAGAACTATCTGGTTTTCAATACCAAAGAGCTTCCGAAGTGTATACGGCAGATAGTGTGCTGATCGGAAAGTATTACCTCTACGACCGTCAGCCCATCGCCTTTGGTGATTTTCCCCAACATCTGATCGATGCCTTGGTGGCTATTGAGGATGAACGTTTTTATGACCATTCAGGAGTGGACTACCCCAGTCTGATCCGCGTAATGTTCAAAACCATTTTGATGCGGGACCGATCTTCAGGTGGCGGAAGCACCATAACCCAGCAACTGGCAAAAAACCTATATCCCCGAAGGGAACGGAAAAAATCGAACCTGGCCGTTGACAAGATAAAGGAAATGATCATCGCCTCGCGTTTGGAAAACGTTTTTTCAAAGAATGAGATACTCGCCCATTACCTCAATACCGTTTCTTTCGGTGACAATACTTTTGGGATCGAAAGCGCCGCTTTAAAATTCTTCGATAAACGGACCAAAGAATTATCTACAGAAGAGGCTGCCGTTTTGGTCGGAATGTTGAAGGCCACCTATGGGTACAATCCTAGGGTTTTTCCCAAGATCAGTTTTGTGAGAAGGAACTTGGTGCTGCAATCTATGGTGAAGAATAGTTTTTTATCCGAAGAACAAAGAGATAGCATTGCGGTAATACCCCTAAAACTCAATTATAGAAAGTTCGATTACGATGCCGGACTCGCACCTTATTTTAGGGAGGAAGTCAGGAAGCAATTGCAAAAATGGACGAAGGCACAACAGGAAAAAGGAAATGGGTACAACATCTACACCTCAGGCTTAAAGGTCTACACCACCTTAAACTACAAAATGCAACTCATGGCAGAGCAGGCCATGCGCCAGCACATGAAGGCGTTGCAGCAAAATTTCGAAAAAGGGCATGGCGAAAAAGCCCCTTGGAGGTCAAATAAAAAACTCATCGAAAAATTGGTGAGACGGTCTCGGCCCTACAAAAAATTGATCGCCGACGGACTAGAACACAAAGCTGCTTGGGACAGCCTGAACCAAAAACGCCAAATGGCCCTGACCGACTGGCAGGGCAAAAAAACCGTGCAGGCAAGCACCATCGACAGCATCAGGTATTATATGAAATTCTTGAATACGGGGTCGTTGGGCATCGACCCAAGAACAGGTGCCATTAAAACATGGATCGGCGGGGTCGATTTCAAGCATTTTAAGTACGACCATATCTCACAGGGTAAAAGACAGGTAGGTTCTACCTTTAAGCCAATACTCTATACGGCCGCCTTAGAAAGTGGGTTTTCACCCTGCACCTATTTTTCGGCACGACAGATTACCTATGAAAATCTTGAGGATTGGAGTCCCGGTAACTCGGGCAATAAAGACGAAGCCTACCTTAACTATTCGATGGAAGAGGCCCTGAGCAAATCGGTCAACACGGTTGCCGTAAAAGTATTGGAACAAACAGGCATACCCTCGGTCATCATGCAGGCAAAAAAAATGGGCATTACCGCAAAATTGCCCCTTTTGCCCTCATTGGCATTGGGTACGGGTGAGATAGGCATCGAAGAACTAGCAGGGGCCTACGCCAGTTTTGTAAACAATGGCCGGGCGGTACGGCCCTACCTTATTAAACGTATAACGAACCATCGTGATTCTGTTCTAGAAACCTTTAAACCCCATATGATGAACCAGCCGGCTTTTTCTGAACAAACCCGACAGGTGATGATCGAAATGATGAAAGCGACCATTGATCGAGGTACGGCGGCAAGAGTACGAAGCACATACAAGTTGACAAATGACATCGCCGGTAAAACGGGTACGACCCAAAACAATAAAGATGCCTGGTTTGTGGCCGTAACCCCAAACTTGGTGCATGTAAGCTGGGTAGGTCTTGACAACCATGAAATTGGGTTTGCCAGCACCAAAGTCGGACAGGGCGCTAATGCGGCCTTACCATTGTATGCACTTTTGCAACAAAAAATAAACGCAGAACCCGAGTTTAAGAAAATGGCGCGCGCTAAGTTCAAAAAAACAGAACCCTATATCTTACGAGAAATGGACTGTGAGCCCATTAAAAAAGATGGCTTTTTCAAACGGCTGCTCAAAAAACCGAATAAGAGAAAAACAAAGAGGTATAGAAATTAATCGTCTTAGGCTATCTAGAATTTATTATTTTGGGGATAACAAAAAATTCATAAAGGAATATAAAATAGTTAAACAATCGACAGGGTTGCTGAAAAACAACGATAAGGAATTCGAAAAAGAACTGAACGAATTTGCAAGACAGGGTTGAGCCCCAGACAGAGTTCAGTTTACACTCCCTTTTCATAAAGCT
>JAJRSY010000078.1 GCA_024278565.1 Bacteroidota bacterium | reverse complement strand
GACCGATGCCACTTTAGAACAAAGAAAACAATTCATTCCGCAAGCAGAGGAAATTATAGAAGAAGTAAAAGATGATTTTATTCAATGGTTAGAGACCAGAAAATTCGCCCCGGTCATCAAGGCCCTTAAAAAGAAATTGAATACGATGTCAGATGAAGAAGTAGACTATCAATCGAAAAGAATATCTGATTTCAATTCAGAACAGGCTAATATACTTTCAAATCGCATCATACAAAAAATCACCAAACACTTCGCCAACCATCTTAAAGATGATACCGTCGATGCCGACTCTAGCCTAGAATTGATTCAAAAAGTGTTTCAACTAGAAGTCGACCCCCAATGAACAAAATAATTCGCATTGGTACACGTGATAGTGAATTGGCCCTATGGCAGGCAAATACCGTTAAGGACCAACTAGAAGCCCTAGGTCACCAAACCGAACTTATTGCCGTTAAAGCTACAGGTGATCTTATTCTCGACAAGCCACTTTACGAATTGGGTATTACAGGTATTTTTACCAAAACATTGGATGTTGCCATGCTCAAGGGCGAAATAGATATTGCCGTACACTCGATGAAAGATGTGCCTACGGTCTTGCCCCAGGGCATTGTTCAAGCTGCCGTTCTAGAACGTGCAAATTTTCTTGATATTTTAGTTTACAAAAAAAACGAAGAGTTCTTGGCCCAACGTGAAGCGGTTATTGCAACGGGCAGCCTACGCAGAAAAGCGCAGTGGTTAAACCGTTACCCCACCCATACCATTACTGACTTGAGGGGCAATATCAATACCCGTTATGAAAAACTCAAAAACGGTGATTGGAACGGTGCCATATTCGCCGCCGCTGGAATGGAGCGTATTGGTCTAGAAGCAGAAAACACTATAGGCCTGACATGGATGGTACCCGCACCCGCACAAGGAGCCATTATGATCGTCGCCCTAGAGAAAGACGATTTTATCAAAGAGGCATGTGCCGAACTCAACCATGAGAGAACAGAAATATGCACCACCTTAGAACGTGGGTTCTTAAGAAGACTTGAAGGTGGGTGTACGGCCCCTATTGGCGCCTTGGCCTATATTAACAATGAAGATGAAGTCACTTTAAAGGGGGTTCTGCTATCCGTGGATGGTACCAAAAAATTGGAGTCCGAATTCAGTGCCCCCTTGGGCAAACATGCTAATTTAGGACGGGACTGTGCCGATAGTATTCTAAGTCGAGGCGGTAAACGTTTGATGAGCGAATTACAAGACTTAGAACAGCAAACCACCATTTTTTCAACCAAAAAACTAACCGCCGAACAGCAGCACTTATTCAAAGATAACATCAAGGCAGCATCAGATGATTTTGTTAAGATAAGTCCGTCACGCATTCCTGCATCTATATTGAAAAACCCCATCAGAAATGTGGTTTTGACTAGCAAGAATGCCGTAGAATCTATATTGACCAGTGTTACTGCCAATGAGCTTAAATTTGAAAACATATACTGTGTAGGACGCAAGACCAAACGTTTAATAGAGCATAAAATAGGCAAGGTTGCCCATTTCGAAAATAATGCCAAGAAGCTGGCGGATCATCTCATTGAGTACATAGATGGCACTGAACTAACTTATTTTTGTAGCAATATTCGACTTGACGAATTACCAAATAAACTGAACCAAAACAACATCACCGTCAATGAGGTGGAAACCTATAAAACCAAATACGATTCAGTTAAAGTAGATAATCAGGTTGAGGGTGTTATGTTCTTTAGCCCATCAACGGTACAGAGCTATTTACTTCAAAATAAGGCGGACAAAACCGCATATTGTATTGGCGAAACAACGGCAACCGAAGCAAGAAAACATTTTTCTGATGTTCGGGTAGCAAAAATTCCCGATACCGAAGGTTTGATCGACCTGATAAACGATGATTATAAAAAAGCATGATAAAAAACGACCTCTTTTTAAGGGCTTTAAAGGGTGAAACCGTAGAAAGACCCCCTGTATGGATGATGCGCCAAGCGGGGCGGTATCTTCCCGAATTTATCAAAATTCGTGAAAAACACGATTTTTTTACCCGTTGCCGAACACCGGAACTGGCCTCTGAGATTACCGTTCAGCCCATTCAAAGATATGGTATGGATGCCGCAATTTTGTTCAGCGATATCCTGGTCATACCACAGGCAATGAATATCGAGGTTCAAATGAAACCTGATTTTGGCCCTTATTTACCAAACCCCATACGCTCGCAAAAAGATGTGGATGCGGTAATAGTTCCCGACGTGACGGTTGCGCTCGACTATGTGATGCAGGCCATAACCGCTACCAAAGAAAAACTGAACGATGAAGTGCCCCTGATCGGGTTTGCAGGTTCGCCATGGACCATACTTTGTTATTGTGTTCAAGGACAGGGCAGTAAAACCTTCGATAAGGCAAAGGAATTCTGTTTTACCCAACCTATTGCCGCACATGGATTATTGCAAAAAATAACCGATACCACCATTGCCTATTTAAAAGCAAAAGTGAAGGCAGGGGTAGATGTGGTTCAAGTTTTTGATTCTTGGGGCGGTATGCTTTCCCCTATCGATTATCAAGAATTCTCTTGGCGGTACATACAGCAGATTATCGATGCTTTAAAGGATGAAGCCCCAGTAATCGTATTCGGAAAAGGATGCTGGTTCGCTTTGGGCGAAATGGCGAAATCAGGTGCTGCGGCCTTGGGCATTGATTGGACCTGCTCTGCCAAGAATGCACGTTACCTGTCTGGTGGCAACATTACATTGCAAGGTAATTTCGACCCTGCCCGATTGTTATCGCCTCCTGCCGATATTAAGAAAATGGTGACCCAGATGATCGATGAATTCGGAAAGGATAAATATATCGTTAACCTGGGGCATGGGATCCTTCCGAATATTCCCGTAGAAAATGCGAAAGCGTTCATTGATGCCGTCAAAGAGTATAGGTAGCTTTTAAGTAAACCTCAAGGTCGGCGAGACCTGCAAGGTTTTCAAAACCTTGTAGGTCTAACGGGAAAAATAAATGACACTCTATTCATATGAAATTGGAAAAACTTGAAAAAGATCATTGCTACCACATTTATAATAGAGGTATTAACAGCGGGGCGATTTTTAAAAATGATGAGAACAAACGCTATTTTCTAAAACTGGCAAATAAATATTTTTCTGGTAAAATTGCGATATTGGCCTATTGCCTTATGGATAACCATTATCATATCGCAGTACGTATCACAACCGATGAAAAAAGGGCTACCCAAGCGTTTTCCAATCTTTTTAATGCTTATGCCAAGGCATATAACAATCGGTTCAAGAGAACGGGAAGTTTATTTGAAAAGCACTTTAAACGCATTAGAATCAAAGATGAAACATACTTAAGAAATTTAATAGTTTATATACATACCAATCCTGAAAATCACGGGGCTTCCAATGATTTTCAGGATTTTACATTTTCTTCCTATCCCGATTTTCTGACCGAAAGAAAAACAAACCCCCTAAAAATTGAAAAAGAAGAGGTGGTGGCCCTTTTTGGGGACATGGAAAATATGACTTACGTGCATAGAAAGAATTTGGGGAATTTGGGGGGAGACGTAGATATAGACCTACAAGGTTTTGAAAACCTTGCAGGTCTAGATGCTGAAAATCTTGCAAGTCATGAAGATCATTCAGATTTTACTAAACCGTTGACAAACAAACCTGAGCACCTGAAAGACAGATTCTACAACTACATCCAAAATCTTCAAAACACCATTACATCGAAATTGGAAGAAATAGATGAAAAAGCCACTTTCAAAGAAGATATTTGGAAACGCCCAGAAGGTGGTGGTGGCCGTACTCGGGTAATAGAAAACGGTAATATCTTTGAAAAAGGCGGTGTAAACATATCAAAAGTTCACGGAGAGCTTCCTAAAAGTATGCAAACCTATTTTGGCGTGGAAGATGCCAATTTTTTTGCCTGCGGACTGAGTTTGGTACTGCACTCTAAAAACCCGATGGTACCTACGGTCCACGCCAATTGGCGGTATTTTGAGATGTATGACAAAAAGGGAAACATGGTAGATCAGTGGTTTGGGGGCGGACAAGATCTAACTCCTTATTACCTTTTTAATGAAGATGCCGTACATTTTCATTCGGTCTGTAAAAAGACCTGTGATGCCCATAGCCCAGAGTTTTACCCTACCTACAAAAAAAAATGTGATGATTATTTCTGGAACACCCATAGAAATGAAGCTCGAGGTGTAGGCGGACTCTTTTTCGACTATTGTAAAAAAACCGAAACTATGGCCATGAGCGATTGGTACGATTTTGTGACCGAGGTGGGAAATAGTTTCCTCCAAGCTTATATACCGATTGTTGCAAAAAGAAAAAACCTTGCATACACCAATAAACAAACGGATTGGCAAGAAATTCGTCGAGGTCGTTATGTAGAATTCAACCTAGTGCATGACAAAGGTACTTTGTTCGGTCTGCGAACCAACGGGCGTATCGAGAGCATTCTGATGAGCCTTCCACCCCATGTTCAATGGCGGTACGACCACCATCCTGAAAAGGGAAGCGAAGAGGAAAGGTTGCTCAAGGTTCTTAAAAAACCCAAAGAATGGATCTAAAATCCACCATCAATATTGTTTCGATTGTATGTCTATTACTCTTGACAGGCTCCTGTGAAATTGGGAAGAAAGCGAAAAGCGATATCGAAATTGAGTTCACGCAAGACACCCTAAATGTAGGTTATACCTATTGGTGGTCACAGTCGGGTCCTTTTATCGGGAGTTGTGGCGATGAATTGTCATTTGTTTTTGTCGGCACCGTAACTGACCTACTTGAACCTACAGATGATGCCGGGCCTCTATATACGCCCCAAAAAGGGTTTATCAGTATTGAGAAAATCTTCAAGATAAAAAATTTAGGATCTAACAATTATGCAAATCAAAAGTATTTTACGTCTGATTGTTTTGATGGCGTAGGAGTTCGACCAGGCGATCAAGTACTTGTCTTTTGCTACGATTATGAGGGTAATTATACCATACCGGGCAAGAATTCAGTTCTAAAAATCGATGGGTTTGATGACCCCCTACTAAAATCGATTCGAAAATATATCGACACCGATCAAAACGCCCAAAAACTTAAAAAGGATATCAAATTATGGAGAGCACACGGCCTGGACGAAGATTTAATTGACGTGATCCGTTGTGCCAAGGAAACCGATGGCAACAGATAGATTGCATATACTCATCACACATGAAAACCCGAATTTTTACCTGCCTGTCCGGCAGGCAGGTAAGTGTCTTTTTTTGCTCCTAACTGCGTTAATCCCGAGAATTCGGGATTAACCGTAGCTACGGCTATGCTTATAAATTTAGCCTTGTTAGAAACAAGAATACCCATCCTAAATTATCCGATTTTTCATGTGTGATGAGTATATTAGTGATATTAACTAACTTTAACCATAAATTCATTCATGTACCCACTCATAAGAAATAGAAGACTACGAGCCACTGAATCGATCCGACGCTTGGTTCGTGAAACCACAATCAGCCCTGATGATTTTTTAACACCTCTTTTTGTGGTCGAGGGCAAAGGGATCAAAGAAGAGATCGCCTCTATGCCCGATCAGTATCGACTGAGTCTCGATAATTTAGAAAAAGAGGTCAAAGAACTTTGGAAAATGGGTCTTTGTGCCGTGCTTCTTTTCGTAAAAGTACCCGATAACCTAAAAGACAATAAGGGCACAGAAGCCCTCAATGCGAACGGACTCATGCAACGTGCCATTAAAACGGTAAAAAATGCGTGTCCTGATATGTTGGTCATGACCGATGTGGCCATGGACCCCTATTCTTCCTATGGGCATGATGGCATAGTAGAAAACGGACAAATACTGAACGATGAGACATCTGAGTTTTTAAGTGAAATGAGTATCAGTCACGCCAAGGCAGGCGCTGATTTTGTAGCACCGAGCGATATGATGGATGGCCGTATACTGACCATACGGGAAGCCTTGGAAGACGAAGGTTTTATCAATACCGGCATCATGAGCTATAGTGCCAAATATGCTAGTGCATTCTATGGCCCGTTCAGAGATGCCCTTGATTCTGCTCCCGTAAACCAAAAAGACGTACCCAAGGACAAAAAAACCTACCAAATGGATTTTGCCAACAGGTTCGAGGCCATACGGGAAACCCAAATGGATATCGAGGAAGGCGCAGATATTGTAATGGTAAAACCCGGACTTGCTTATTTGGATATCGTTCGTGAGATCAAAAACGAAGTAGATGTGCCCATAGCCGTCTATCAAGTTTCAGGGGAGTATGCCATGCTAAAGGCCGCAGCTGAAAAAGGATGGCTCGATCACGATGCTGTAATGATGGAGCAACTGATTGCCATCAAAAGAGCGGGGGCGAATATTATTGCTAGTTACTTTGCGAAAGATGCTGTGAAATTGATGTAGCCCCCTCTAACTCCCCCAAAGGGGGAGAACCCTTACTCGGATGGAATAATCAATTCAATGGTTTCGCTTTCTAGTTTGTATACTCCTTAAATTGACAGGAATAACAGCTTAAATGAAAAATATACTTTTTATACTTATCGGTCTATTTTTATGTCGTACAAACGCCCAAGAAGATGTGGCTGTGCAATTATCTTTTGAGATAGACAATGTGCTATCTTATGCAAACCCTTCAGAGGTTGACCTTGATTCAGCCAATGTACATATCAAAGTAGATTCGATAATGGCCCATGCCATTCAAAACAAAGCCTTTCCGGGGGCGCAGATTTTGGTCGCAAAAAATGCGAAAATCATCTTTCACAACGCCTATGGGTTTCATACCTATGACAGTATTCAAGAGGTTTCATTGAATGACATCTACGATATGGCATCGGTGACAAAAATCACGGGACCCCTGCCCGCCCTTATGAAATTAGTGGATGAAGGAAAATTGAAATTAGATGTTCCTTTTAGTAATTATTGGAAGCCTTGGCGCAAAATAAAAGACAAAAAAGACCTTACCCTACGTGAAATTCTGGCACACCAAGCAGGTTTGACTCCTTATATCGTTTTTCTAAATACCGTAATCAAGAAAAACGGCACCCTCAAAAAACGATATATAAAACGAAAGTCAAAACCCCGATTCGAGAATCAAGCCTACGACGGCCTGTTCGTAAAAAACACTTTCAATCGCAAAATGTACCGATTCATAAACAAATCGGAGGTTTCGGGCGAAAAAAAATACAAGTATTCGGGACTTCCATTTCTGATCTTCCCAGAACTTATAGAACAATTGACAGGACTACCGTATGAGAATTATTTAACCCAAAATTTCTATAAAACCCTGGGCGCAACTACATTGGGTTTTCGGCCAAAATTGAAGAACTACCCCAACAATATTGTACCGACCGAACAAGACACCCTCTTTCGCCATACCTTGACCCAAGGTTGGGTACACGATGAAAATGCCTCGCTATTGGGTGGTATTTCAGGTAATGCCGGCCTCTTTGCCACAGCAACCGATATGGCAAAAATCATGCAGATGTATATGCAGAATGGCACTTACGGCGGCAAAAGATATATTTCAGAAGCCACGCTGAAAGAATTTACTAAAGTACAATACCCCAATAACGAAAACCGAAGGGGGTTGGGTTTTGACAAACCCAAACTGAACAATGCCAAACTAAGCCTAGCAGAATCTTACCCTGCACCTGAAGTGAGTCCTGATAGTTTTGGGCATGCCGGTTTTACGGGTACGTTTGTTTGGGCCGATCCCAAAAATCAATTGGTATTTATTTTTCTTTCCAATCGGGTGTACCCTTCGCGAAACCGCAGGAACCTCTATCGCTTCAATATCAGAACGGCACTTCATTCTGTTTTTTACCAAGCTGCCAAAGCTGATACTGATTAACATTTTCTTAGTACATTCGTATCATAAACCGATGACATGGGTCTGCTCATTTTTTACGCTTTAATTTCTATATTCTTCTCATTCCTATGCTCCATTTTAGAGGCGGTGCTTTTAAGTGTGAGCCCTACTTTTATAAATATTAAGAAAAAAGAAGGTAAAGGCTACGCT
>JAJRSY010000077.1 GCA_024278565.1 Bacteroidota bacterium | reverse complement strand
TTTTGGTGGTGTCTTTTTTAGAAACAGGTATGGAATCTGTAGCGGTTATTGCCTTTTCATTTTCTACTCTTTTAAGTAAGGAAATAGATGTGTCTAAAGTAGCCCGGTCACTGAGCGTAGCCGAAGTGAGCGTACCATGCCATTCGGCAGACAGGGCCGAAGTGCACCATAGTAATAGGATGATATGTAGGTAGTTTTTTTTCATAACTACTTGATTGTTGTTTTTGTATGTTCCGTTTTTTGCCACCATCCTTTTTTATGTTATAAAATCAAGATAGTTGTCTGTATTGACAACATTGAATTCGGCCTGGGGATACGCTCTTTTCCAAGCTCCAGGACTCTTGGCTTTTTTCTTGGGATTCCACTTAAATTCGTAGCCACGTAATTGTCCCGCCTCTTCTTCTACTAGATCCAGCTCTTGTTGATCGTACGTTCTCCAGAAATAATAATTTATGCGCCTGTTGGTATAGGCGTTGTATTTAATTCGTTCTGACATCAAATAGTTCTCGAACAGCTCCCCTTTGTCCATCCTATGGTCCAGCACATTGAAATTTTTGATAATTGCATTACGGATGCCATTATCATAAAAGTACCAACGGCTTGTTTTTGATATTTCTTTGCGCAGGTTTCTGCTAAAACCCCGTACCTTATAGATGATAAAAACCTTTGACAAAAGATCCATATAGTTCTCTACCGTATTTCTTGATATGCCCTTTAGACTGTTTGCCAACTCCTCTATATTTACCTCTTTACCTACCTGAAATGCGAGCAAACGCAATAAATCCATGATTTTATCGGCCTTTTTAATGCCTTCAAACTCTAAAATGTCACGCAATAGGTAAGCGTTCACCATGCTTTCTAAATAATCTGCCTTTTCGTTCCACGTACCGTACATCTCCAATTCGGGGTATGATCCAAAGATCAATCGCTCTTCCAACTTTCCCTTAGTGTCCAAATAATTTTCTTCTGACGAAAGTTCCAATTGCGCAAGAGGGTACAGTTGTAAGGTGTGCTCTCTTCCAACCAAAGGTTCTCCCAGCTTGTTTCTCAGGTCGAACATTGATGATCCTGTTGCTATAATGCGTATGTCTTCGATCTCATCGACCATTAATTTTAATTTTAAACCTATTTCAGGTATTTTTTGGGCTTCATCTATTACGACCAATTTTTGCCTACCTATGATTCTTTTATAATTGGTAACGGTTCTTTCGGCAAAAGCATCTAACGTTCTTTGATCCTCACCGTTAAACATTATATAATCGTTTTTGTCATATTTTTCAAGATATTTTTTGATCAACTCTGTTTTCCCCACCCTTCTAGCCCCCAACAAAATCAGCACCTTTTGTGGTCTTACATAGTGTTCGAGCTCTTTTAAAATCGCCCTTGGTATAAAGTTTTGCATTATTTTTTAAATTTCATATACAGCAATTTACATTAATTACTTTAATTAAATACTGTATTTTACATTAATTGATTCAATACAAAAATTATATATTACTATTTCTTTATACTTTTTTCTTTTTCAATCTTCCCCCCAAGCCCCCTCTAGCTCCCCCTCAGGGGGAGAATAATTCTTTTTATTAGTTCTAAACTTGGCCATTTGTTGCAAATGGGTTAAATGTTTTTTATTTGCTTTTTTGATTTTAGTGGTGTCTTTTTTAGAAACAGGTATGGAATCTGTAGCGGTTATTGCCTTTTCATTTTCTACTCTTTTAAGTAAGGAAATGGATGTGTCTAAAGTAGCCCGGTCACTGCGCGTAGCCGAAGTGAGCGTACCATGCCATTCGGCAGACAGGGCCGAAGTGCACCATAAGAATAAGATGATATGTAGCATTTTTTTATTCATAGTTTTTGACCTTTCTTAGTATTCTATTTCTTACTCAATACGCTACGAAGTTGCAAACTTCGCAGAGCGGGGGGTTGCCGGACACAAGTGTGACGCTTGCGTTAGTTAATTATTTTCATCCCTCAAAAATCTCTTCAATACATTAAGTTGGTATAAAATATTTTCACTTGTTGATTGGGTTTTATTATTTACTGAACGGTCGAACTGCCAAAGAGAATATTCAGTGTCACCTATGAAAATCTTTACTGAAAAATGTCCTCCGATATCTCCATCAAAACAAATCCTAATATCTACACTATTAAAATATTCCAGCCACCAATAACCTGTATAATTAGTTTTTTTTAACAAAACATATTCTTTAAAATTTTCTTTAAAGTATTGCTCTACCAAATCTATACTCTTTACAGGATTTAAGCCTTGATTTTCTACCATATGACTTTCCATGTATTTGCATTTATTTTTTGGAAATCTTTCGCTCCTAAATCAATAAGGTATTCTGCCTCCTTAGATAAATATTCGTGACTTTGTGCTTTCCAAGGTTCTTGTGAAAAATAAAACTCCTTATTTAATGCTTTTTGCTCATCAATAAATTTCTTATTTATCTTCCACATCTCATCTGCGTTTTTATTTACTAATGCTTCTGCTTCTTTCCATTTTGTAGTACCTAAATCAAAAAAAGTATGGTCTTTGCCTGCTCTTTGAATATAAGAATTGGGTCCTCCATTTAAATACTTTCCAAGCATTACTTTTGTTTGGCCTCCTTGTTTAGTTGCCAATAAAACAAAATCATCTATTTGCTTAGTTGTAAACTTCCCCACCCCCTTAGCCAACCCTTTCCGTATTCTTTCAAATAATTCATCGAGTTGGCCTTTGGTTAAATTTTTAAGTTCCCGCAATATCTTTTTGACCTTCGAGATTTTGGCCAGTTGTCCGGCTCCTGGGATAAAAATAGTAGTTACAATGACAGTGACCTTACCATGTTCATATCTGCTCCTATTATCCTTGCCTTCCAGGAGTTTGAAATATTCTGACAGTTTTTTTTCTACGCTGCCCAATAATTTTTTTATGTTTTCTCTTTCCGATAGATACTCCAATAGATCACTGATTTCTTTTCTAAGTTTTTCTGCGTCGCCACATAACTTCTTCTGATAAACCGATTGATAGCTAGCTGCACCATACCATTGCTCTTTTACCCAGTTCCAAACACCATTTCCTTTCTTACTTTCCTCTAACTTATCCAATAATCCTTCTAAACGTTTTTCGTTTAGATCCTTAATGTTCGGATGGCATGCAAGGTAGGCCGACGTATAGGCAAAAGTAAAGCCGTTAATGCCATTACCTATTTGATATAGCATTTTTGGAAGTAATGCTAATCCCTCCGCTTCTTGATATGCTCCATCTATTATGCCTGATACAAAAGGGATGTCTGCTTTTGAATAATAAAGGGCTTTATTTATTGGTGCGTTTTTCCAAATACAATAAGGAACTATACCTTTATCTTGATAACTGTCCCATCCGTCTTTTTCACACAGCTCTTTAGTTTCTTTGAGATATTCAACTATTTTTCTTAATTCTTCAAAAGTTTTTTCAAAAAGCGGGTCTTTATCGAGGAGTACGAAGGCTTCACCCACAAATACTTGGTCTTCAGCAATGGTTATGCTATTTTGTAGATCATTGCTTGTATCTATGATTTGATTGGCCATGCCGTATCCATCTGGGCTCGGACCGTTTTCAGTAGCTTCCGCAATTAAAGTACTGCTTGCAGAGTCGTATATCCTTTGCTTGGAACTTACTTCATCTTTGGTCTCTTGTGAAACGTACGGATTAGAGAGAAGTTCATTTATATATTCATCTTGCTTTTGGTTCAGTTCCTCTAAAAGGGATATTTCTTCTGGGGTACCTTTAAAGTCTTTTAGAAGTTCAGTAATCTCATTTACCAACTCCCCCACGGCATCCACCACATCACTAACCGTATCAATCACCTCATCGACATCCAAAAGATTCCCCAGACTAGGGTCATAAATAGTAACCACCGTACCCTCTGCCAATTGCTTGTCGGTATTTATAAGTACATTGGTAAATGCCACAGCTACCCTAATACTGCTTAGGTAGGGTATGGTCACATAACCCTTGCCCGTAAACCTACCGTTGCTACCACTTATTTCTAATATTTTTATAGGAAAGTCGCCTGCGGTAAAGGCATCGCCAGTGCTGATATTGGGCAGGGGTTCTTTATTGTTTAGGTTGATGTCAGGCGAAATACCGCACTCGTATACGCTAGATTCATCATCGGCGATAAACGTGGTGAACTCTTTTTCAATGCTCCAATCACTTTCTGTTATGGTACATTTTTTCTGTACTTGGTATTCGTAGGTGGTACCGGCCTTAAGATCCCATAGGGTAAGCGTGTTCGTAGTGGTCTTAGCAAGAAACCACTCGGCCCCCTCCGACTCCCCCGAAGGGGGAGGGTTTTCTTTTTTTCGGTAACGCACCGTATACTCAGGTACATCGGTTGAAAAGTCTTCCCAAAAAACATTGGCATTGGTGCTGCCTTTTACCTCGTGGTTTACACCCAGAGGCAACTCACAGGATCCTGCATAGCTGAACGAAAATATTTCGCTATAGCCTTGATTTTTAAATAGCCCTATTTCTTCGGTGCCTTGTTTCGCCTTTGCCTGTACCCGCCATGCGTAGTTTTTGCCCGAGAGCAATAAGGGTTCTGCCGGGCCGTATACATACGAGGTCGCTGCGGTGGTAACTTGAAATACGGGGGGCGAACTCAAAAATGCCTGTTGGGGATCTACTTGGGTATCCCAAATCTCTACAAGGCTTAGTTCATATTCTACATTGGTGACATTGATGCTACGGGGCGTCCATTGAAAGACGATGTTCTGGGGGTTGATCTCATCTACGTTGACCTTGTTTCTGGGCAGGACCAAAAAGGGTGGCTCGTTTTGAAAAACAACACTTATGGCACAGCTTTTTCGAGAGAGCCGGCTGCCCGTCAACACGTCATAGACCTCAAAACAGAATTTATAGGCACCTTCGGGTATTGCCTGCCCGTACACATTGGGTGAAATACCCGTAATATTCTCGAATTGAAAGTAGGGTGCCAGCTCTACATTGGTCAGCACCAAAGGAACACCACCTTCTAAAAACAGGGGGTTCGCTCCAACAACTAGGTCATTGCTTTGAAAAGAGAGACCACCGCCCTCAAAATAAGTTCTTAAGCGTATTTCACGATTGGCGATATTAAAATCATTCAAAATGATCTGTACCCGCAACGGACTGGTCACGGTACTGGCATCGGCATAATCAGAAAGATAGATTGGTGCGGGCGGTGTTGCCTGCGGTATTATCTGTACGGGGAAGGTGCCCCCCTGCCCCCAAAGGGGGAGTATACTTAGTAGGCATAAGACAAGCAAAGTGCCGAAAAGACCCCTCCCCTGCCTATTCGGCAGGCAGGCCAAACCTCCCCCAAGGGGAGGGAGTTTGTTCGTAGTGGGTTTCAATTTTTGTCTTTTGACAAGAAGCCGCTCCCCTCCGCCTGTGCTGAGCGCAGCCGAAGTATGGGAGGGGTTAGCCTGCCTGCCGGACAGGCAGGGGGAGGACTCCCTCAAAAAAGAAAGTGCCAAATCGATAAAGTGCAAAACTTTTTCCATTCTATTTATTTTCCACAATCTAGCTCATTCCCCCTTTGGGCCTGCCTGTCGAATGATAGGGGCTAGGGGGCATTAGTTTTTATTGATATATTTCAGTTCAAAATTATCAGGGTTTACAATACCCAGTGATTTTTTATAGTAATAGTCGATGATCTCGTTTTCTAAATATAGTTCCAATTCATCTAAATCACCTGTTTTATCGTATAGTTTGTACGATTTTATCGACATAACGTCTTTGAACTCCTTTAAATAACCGTTTGACTGTTTTATATCTTCTATTTCGTTGAATCTTGAAAAGTTATTTTCCATCCAGCGGTGACCTACCAGTTTTTGTAAACGCTCTTCTTGTTCCGATACCAAACGTTTGTATTCGGTCCATTGCTCTTCGGTGGCATTGGGGTCGTCAGGGTTTTTCGACAGTGCATGTTTGTCGAGTTTTACCTTGGTCTCTACAAAACTGTTTTCCAAGATCATATCTATTTTACGCATATCGCCTTTGATTCGTATTATGGCAGCATATAACGCTTGATTGTAGCTGTTTTGAAAATCTGAAAAAGAATAAAGTTCTGCCAAGAACACCAAAGCACTCTTCTTATAGGCCTCATCTTTTTTCTGCTCTTTTGTGATGGCGAGGAGCATGCTGAGCTCGTCTTTTTTGAACTGCGGAATATCTGCAAATTGTGAACTCTGATACACATTGGTCAATTGTTCGCTCAATTCGGGAATCGTGCCGCTGTATGAAATGTCACGGTACCTAAAGCGAAGGGTGTTTTCACGGTTTTTAGCAACACGCCCTTTTTCTTTTTCATCGGAAGAAAGTCGCCTGCCCCTTTTTAAATTCAGTTTGAAATTGTCAAAGGCATAACTGTACCCAAAAGTAATGGTGAGGTCACGGCCAGTGTTCAAGGTCGAATTTCTAAAGAGCATTAAAAAATTCAGACTTAGGTTGTGTTTTTCTAACCAGGCATAGTTACTGCCCAATCTAAAATTATACACATTGTTCTGTTGTTCGCCGTTGGCAAAAGAAGTGTTGTACGAACTTGAAAAATTGGTACGCAATCTTTTGTCAAAAAATTGTTTTCCAATAGATAGGGTGGGACCTAGCGTAAGATTGTTGTCGGCCGCAATGGTGTTGTACGATACATTGGCCGCCAAAGAGATGTTCAATGCCCGTTCAGGATACCCCAGTGTATAGGCAGCCACACCATTATAAAAGCTATTTTCGCCACCTTCAATGGTTTCTCCTTCTTGTTGGTTGGTGCTGTTTTGATAGACTAGGTTGAGGTTGGTACTGTGTTGCTTGGTCTCTGTTTTTTTTAGAATATAGTTGATGCCCAAGTTGGCATTTTGCGAAATTTGGCGGTCAAGGTGTCGATATTATCAAATTCACCCACTTGGTTGATATAATCGAACTGATCCCTGATATTGGTATACGATTGAAAATTAGAGTATGAACCGGTAATGCCCAAACGGTCAGAGGCCGTGTAATTGGCATTTATCGAACTCACGACACGCTGTTGATCTGATGATTTCGCCTTGTTAAGGTTGTCTTTTTGTAAGCCTGCATTTACACTTAAATTGAGTCTGTTGTTGAACAATGTCTGACTTGCGTTTACCGTGATGTTCTCAAGATCGTTGTTGAAAAAGTAGGCTCCCAAGGTTTTATATTCGGGGTCGATGCGTTCGTAGCCCACTCCCAAGGTTCCGTTGCCCGCCGGGTAATTAAAAGAAGCGTTCAGGGCATTGTAATAATTGGTGCTGATGTTTTCATCGAGTAAAAAAGAGAGCAAACCGTTCTTTGAACGTCTTTCGGTAAGGCGGGTATCTTCGGTAACACCTGAGATGGCGTACTCTACCCTTATGTTCGCTTTTTCGAACACCTTGAAGTCAGATTCGAACGAAAGTACGGCATTGTCTTTGGGAGCAATGCCCAATTCAATGGGAAAAGGGTTTTCTAAAGAATTTGCCTCATCGGAAGCCTTGAATAAAATAACGCCCAATTCCATAAAATCGAAATCATAGGAAGTCTTTAACCCGTAGCCCATTCTTTTGTATGCGGTAAGTGCGCGTGGTTCGTCAGGGTTGTATTCCGTAGCCCTTAAAAATCGGCCGTACATGCCACTGATCTTAAAGCCCCCTTCTGGGGCGACATCGAATCCGGCTCCTGTAAATTGGTGGCCACTAAGCGTATAGGGCGAAAAGGTCATGTTCACATCACCAATATGGGCCGTTGCCCATTTGTAAGAGGGGTGTAAGCTCAGGCGATTGAAGTTAAAAGGGTTCGGAAAATTGAACTCCTGATTCGAATAGGTAAATGATAAAGGTATATTGTATATGCCGGCGATATTGAAATTTAGGTTTCCGGTCAGGTAATAGGTCAGGTCTTGTCTGTTGGCTATACCATCATAATATACTGCATTCGCAGCTATGCCACCATTGTAGCGCAGCCATTTTTCTTTGCCCAATTGGTCAAAATTGATACTTTGCGAAAAGCCAATGGCACAAAACATAAGAAAAGGAACTAGTAGTTTGGACAATAGTGTTCTCTTAAAGTTCTTAGATTTAAGTTAAAATATCTTTAAAAATAAGTTTTCGATGAAATGCATCGAAAATAATGTTGTAAAAGCGCATATGTTGTATGTAAATGAATGGGTTATAATTGTATAGCGTAATTCTTACATATAGTGCCAATAGAAATTGATTCCGCAGCACTTATTTTATAACTTTGAAGCAACCTTTGTGCTTTTCTACATCTTTTGCCGTTTTTGCACAAGAGGCAGATACCAACTCTTTGTTAAAAAATCAGATTTCAACCAATGTGACCTATCTACCCTTTGGCAGTTTGGACCTTAGTTACGAACGTACGCTGGGCAAGCATTTTGCAATTGGGCTGGGGGGGTACTTATTACGGTAGCGCACATAAAGACCTGAATTTAGAATCGTACGGCAGCTATGACCATTCGGTCAATTACGAGGTTGATATTTTTACAAGAGTGTATTTGCAGGGCAACCAGAATAAAAGCCATTTTTTTGAGCTGTTTGGTTCTGTTAACCAAACACAAGAGTTTGGGGCGTACATTCGAAATATCAATGCCCAAGGGTATGGGGTTTACACGGTTGGTATTGACAAATCAGTAAATGTCGGATTGGGTACCGGCTACGGCTACCGCTTTTTATTGCTCGATAAGAAGTTGGTTTTAGAAGCACAAGTAGAGTTAAGAACCAATTTTTTGGTTGATTATATTTTTTTCGATGTGGCAATAGTTAGAACAGGAATAAAAGTAGGTTACCGATTTTAAAGAATGAACAAGATGAAAAATTTAACTGTAGTTGCCCTGTTGGGTTTTGTATTTATGCTCTCGGGATGTATGTCAAGGGATGATGATGGTTATAAAGAGATCCGTTTGCAAATTGAAGATGCTCTATTGCTTGAGAACGAAAAGAACTATACCGTGGGCGATACCATTTTTTTTTGAATTAAAGTTCAGTCGATATTTAAAGGAGGAAGGGTTCGATACCTTATTAGATATATACGAGACTACTGGTGCCGAAGCGTTCAGCTATTCTTTTGATTTGGAAAAACACTCTGATTTTTCAAACAGTTTTGTGAGAGTGGTATTAGATTCAAGTAATGTTACTGCGTTCAAAGGAGAATTAAATACTGCTTATTACGGGAGCGGATATACTGCCCTATTGAACAAAAGCACAGATTTATACGAATCTAGGGTAGGCATAAAATTGGTCGAGGCCGGCGACTTTAGATTTGTTTTCGAGTATTTGAATATTTCGGGCAACTATGATTATAGTCGACCGGCCTTAAGTATTCGACATCTGTTTTCAGATAGTGAAGCTGTTGATTTTGAATTTATTGTAGCTGAACAATAAAAATGGTTTTGGTTGAAAATATTCTTTTGATTTAGGTCAGTAGATGTCTCGTCCTGAAAAAGGTTGACTCTTTCTCCCGTTAAAGTGGAGGATTATTAGATTGTTAAAGATAGATAATTTATTCA
>JAJRSY010000076.1 GCA_024278565.1 Bacteroidota bacterium | reverse complement strand
GTAAGAACTGGAGCTTATCAAATAATCGGTGTATAAATCAACAAAGTTATCCATAAGGTTTTACTTTCAAAGTTATTAACAATCAACTCTATGAGCCTCTTAAATTTAGATTATTTTTGCGTAACGTGAGTTATTTAGGTGTCTATGTTATTTAAACCCTACTGTATTAAATCAAGGTTAAGGGCTCATACCCGTAATAGTATTATCTTTACATTTGAAGATAATCCAATCTATATTTCAATGAAAAAGAAGGATATTAGAATACTTTTGGTAGATGATGAACCTGATATTTTAGAGATTTTGAATTATAATTTGAGCGCTGCGGGTTATAGCGTTTTTACTGCTTCCAACGGGGTAGAGGGTGTTTCGAAAGCAAAGAAAAAATTGCCGCATTTGATTGTTTTAGATGTAATGATGCCCGAAATGGATGGTATTGAGGCCTGTGAGATCATTAGAAGTTCAAAAGGGCTTGAAAACACGATAATAACTTTTTTAACCGCTAGGGGAGAAGACTATTCGCAAGTCGCCGGTTTCGAAGCTGGTGCAGACGATTATATTACCAAACCTATAAAACCAAAGGTATTGGTCAGTAAGGTAAAGGCCCTTTTAAGGCGGTTGAAAGAAGATGATAGTACATCAGAAGATATTGTGACAGTGGGCAATATTGTGATTAATCGCGAAGAATATAAGGTGGTTAACAATGGAACGGAGCTCGTACTGCCAAGAAAAGAATTCGAACTATTGGCACTATTGGCATCAAAACCCAACAAGGTGTTTAAAAGAGAGGTGATTTTAGATCGTGTTTGGGGCAATGAGGTTGTGGTTGGTGGGCGTACCATTGATGTGCATATCAGAAGACTTCGTGAAAAAATTGGGGAGAACCATTTTAAGACCGTAAAAGGAGTGGGCTATAAGTTTATTTTTTAAACAGGTTTATTTTTACAATGTCGCATATAGTTTTTTTTGCCTTGTTTAAAAATCGGTAAAATAGGTTTTTAAGTAAACTACCTCGGGACAAGTACTGGAGTACCTGCCGAACGGCATTGCAGGCTGGTTAAACCCACTGATGGAAATAAAGTAATGGCAATACGTCTTAGAAAATCATACAAGTTTGCAGTTCGTACCGCCCTTGTCATTACTGTGGTACTGAGCTTGTTTTTAGGATTCATTCTTTGGTTTAAAGACTCTATTGACTGGTTGCTTGTTGTCATTTTTTTTCTTTTTTCTTTCACTGTTTCCCTTTTAGTTGTTCAGTTACGCATTGAAAAATTCATTTACAGAAGAATTAAAAAAATATATGACGATGTGTCTTTATTGGAGTCGAGCTCTTTGACCTCACGTATAGTTACTACTGACATGGGGGCGTTGACCGAGGAAATCGAAAAGTTCACCAAAGACAAAAAGATTGAGATCGATACCCTTAAAATTCGAGAAGAATACCGAAAAGACTTTTTGGGCAACGTCTCACATGAACTAAAAACACCTTTATTCACGGTTCAGGGTTATTTAGAAACCTTGCTTGATGGTGCCTTGGAAGACAAAAGTGTACGCAAAAAGTACCTGCAAAGCGCTAACAAAGCAGTAGAGCGCCTTATTTATATCGTAAAAGACCTTGATCTAATTACCAAACTTGAAGCAGGTGAACTTCATGTTGATTGGGGGGTATTTGATATTGTCGAACTTATTGAAAATTCTTTCGAACTGTTAGAGATGAAGGCAGCTAAAAAGAAGATTGCCCTCACCTTTGATATGGAATATAGCACCCCTGTATATGTACGAGCCGATAGTGAAAAAATACGGCAGGTAGTGTCAAACCTATTGGTCAACTCAATAAAATATGGTCAAGAGAACGGTACCACTGAAGTAAGTGTTGAAAATCTCATACAGAACAAGGTAATCGTTAGGGTCACCGATAATGGTGAGGGTATACCCGAACAACACATACCAAGACTTTTTGAACGGTTTTATCGAGTCGACAAAAGCGGTAATCGCAGCCAGGGGGGGTCGGGCTTGGGGCTTGCTATTGTAAAACATATTATAGAGGCCCATGAAGAGAGAATCTATGTAGAAAGCGTATTGGGTGTGGGCTCTGAATTTTCTTTTACTCTGGAAAAAAACCGAGAGACTACAAGTTGAAATAGCCGAGGATCACCCAAGATTTTCTTAGCTTTGCGAAGTCATTAAATTTAGGCGTGTGGGCAGTAAAAACAAACTCAAAAGGTTTAAAGAGAACGAGACTTTCAAAAACGTAATCCAACCAAAAAGGGATGCCATTGAAAATGGGTCGTTTGCGCTTAAAGGAAAGTGGGCAACTCATTTTAAAAATGACTACCCAATAGTACTTGAACTTGGTTGTGGTAAAGGAGAATATACCATAGGTCTTGCCAGACAAAATCAAAATAAAAACTATATTGGTGTTGATATAAAAGGTGCCCGTTTCTGGCGTGGTGCCAAAACATCCTTGGAAGAAAATTTAGTCAACGTCGCTTTTTTACGTACACAAATTGAATTGATCGATAGCCTGTTTGCTGAAAATGAAGTATCTGAAATTTGGATAACTTTCCCCGATCCCCAAATTAAATATAAACGAACCAAGCACCGATTGACAAATCAAGATTTCCTAAAAAAATATAAGCGAATTTTAAAACCAGAGGGGGTCGTTAACCTAAAGACCGATAGCGAGTTTATGCACGGTTATACCCTAGGCTTATTGCACGGGTTGGGTCTAGAGATTATATATGCCAACCACGACGTCTATAAAAATGAGGGGAGCTCTAAAGAAGTTCTAGAAATTCAGACCTTCTATGAAAATCAGTACCTCGAAAAGGAAAAACCGATTACCTATATTCAATTTAGAATCAACTGATCGATGCAACACTTGTTACTCCTTTTTTTCGCCACTTTTTCAGCAGCTTTTTTGGCTACTTTACCTCCTGGCCTGTTGAATATGAACGTGGCCAAGGTCAGTGTTGAAAAAGGTGAACTGAACGGGGTTATTTTTAGTTTGGGCGTATCGGCGATGATTATGGTTCAAGTGTATATTGCCGTACTTATATCTAAATACTTACTTGAAAATCCTGGGGTTATTGACCTTTTAATGAAAATCGCTTTATTGGTATTTGCTTTTTTTGCGCTTTTTTTCTTCATCAAAGCCAGAAAAGGTACTCAAAAAACGGTTAAAATAGTCCAAGTCAGTAAACGAAACAGTTTCTTGAAAGGGTTTTTGCTGGCAGCGGTGAACTTGTTGATCATACCCTTTTATAGTGGCCTTAATGTGATGTGGAACGCTTCAGGTTGGATCAAGTTCGAAGTGACCGATATTTTAACCTTTGTACTGGCAGTAGGCTTTGGTACTTTTTCGGTCTTGTATTTGTATACTATTTATTTTAATAAGATGGCAGCCAAGACCAACCGATTTTCTAAAAACTCGAACTATATCATCAGTGCTTTGATGGTAGTGCTTTTTTGTATTACCTTGATAAGGTTATTCAATAGTTGATGAAGCCTGAAAATAAAAACTTCTTTCAAAAGGTATATGAGGTTGCAGAACAAATACCGTATGGTCGGGTAACTTCTTATGGTGCAATTGCCAAATATTTGGGTGCTGTGCGTAGTGCCCGTATGGTTGGTTGGGCCTTGACCGGTGCCGGTAGTATTGCCAATGTGCCTGCCCATCGGGTGGTGAACAAAGGGGGTCTGCTTACTGGCAAACACCATTTTGACGGCACAAACTTGATGCAACAGTTATTGGAAAGTGAAGGCATTAAAGTAATCGATAATCAGATAGTGGATCTTGAGAAACATTTTTGGGATCCTTTTAAGGAGTTGGGCTAGGTGCCTTTCAAGAACTATTTCTCACCTGTAGGTTAAGTGGAAATAACCACCTTCTCACTCCATAACTCTTTTCAATTTGAGAATGTTTTGAAATATGTCGTTAGGAGACTTCGGGAGTTATACCCTATCTTTCCTGGCTGGCAGCAGGGATGCAGAACGAGGAAAAATTTTGAAGCATAGTATCGCTACGGTTCAAAATTTTAACAGAGCTGAATGAAAAGGCCAACGATTTGGCCTTTGATAAGTAGCCAGATGAAGCGTTGGCTTCGCAAAAAAGAGGGTACAGGAAAAATAATCGAGATATTTCAAACAGTCTCTTAGAACCCTGTTACATTTCGACCCTATGGCGTATATTTGTTGTTTAGAACGAGTTACTCCTTCCACTTTAAAATTCGGAAGAATACGGGCAGTCTCTTTTTCCGCCGATCGGCGGAAAAAGAGCAAGCCTGCCTGCCGGCGAGGCAGGCGGAAATTTCGAGTTTTAAGGTGGAAGGAGTATAACGCAAAGAAGCTAAGCGAATGACACTGAACAAGCAAGATATTTTAAAAGCCCTAGAGCATATTACAGTACCCGGTGAAGGTCAAAATATGGTCGAAAGTGGGGCGGTAAAGAACATTCAGGTTTTTGGTGATGAAGTTGAAATCGATATTACGATAAGCAATCCAAGTTTACAGGCCCGTAAAAAAACTGAGGTTGAGATCTTGAAGGTCATTCATAAAGAGGTCTATGAAAAGGCGAAAATAAAAATCAATATAAAAGTTGATGCCGCTGCCAAGCCGAAAACAAATGAAATTAAAGGGAAACCTATTCCCGGAATAAAAAACATCATTGCCGTAGCTTCAGGAAAAGGAGGTGTCGGCAAATCAACCATAACCGCAAATTTAGCAGTTACTTTGGCCAAAATGGGATTCAAAGTAGGTTTATTAGATGCTGATATCTACGGCCCATCAATGCCCATTATGTTCGATGTTGTTCATGAAAGGCCCTTGTCGATCAATGTTGACGGAAGATCTAAAATGAAACCTGTAGAGAGTTATGGGGTGAAGTTACTTTCTATCGGTTTTTTCACAAAATCAGATCAGGCGGTAATTTGGCGAGGACCGATGGCTGCGAAAGCATTGAACCAAATGATTTTCGATGCCCAATGGGGCGAACTTGATTTTATGCTCGTGGATCTACCCCCCGGCACGGGTGATATTCACTTGAGTATCATGCAGGCCATGCCTGTAACAGGTGCTGTAATCGTAAGTACTCCCCAAGAAGTTGCTTTGGCTGATGCTAAAAAAGGGGTTGCTATGTTCCAGCAAGAATCAATTAACGTGCCCGTTCTGGGAATTGTTGAGAATATGGCGTATTTTACACCTGAAGAGCTGCCTAACAACAAATATTATATCTTTGGTAAGGAAGGGGCAAAACATTTAGCTGAAGATTTGAACGTTCCTTTTTTGGGTCAGATTCCTTTGGTGCAAAGCATACGTGAAGCTGGTGATGTAGGCCGCCCAGCAGCTTTACAAACAGCAACCGCAACAGAAGTTGATTTTGAAGAGCTTACCAAGAATGTGGTGCAACAGGTAGTAAAAAGAAATAAAAGCCTGCCTCCGACCGAGGCTATAAAAATAACAACAATGGCTGGTTGTTCAAGTGTTAAAAAGAACTAGTTATGATAACAATGACATCTGAAGAATTGAAAATAAATGTGGAAAAGGCATTGGAGGAAATTCGTCCATTTTTACAAAGCGATGGGGGTGATATAAGCTTGATATCGATTGGTGACAATGAAACTACCGTAACAGTTAGGCTTGAAGGTGCCTGCGTGGGTTGTACGGTTAACCAAATGACATTGAAAAGCGGGGTAGAGATGACTATTAAAAAACACGCACCTCAAATTGAGAAAGTGGTTAATATTAAATAATGTAACTGACAAATGTCATATTATAGCAGTGGTTACACTAGTAGTTTCGCTGTGCTGTTAAATTTGATACCTTAATGATTAAAACAGATATTTTGATTATCGGCGCTGGACCTACGGGTCTTTTTGCTGTTTTTGAGGCAGGCTTGTTGAAGCTTAAATGCCATTTAATCGATGCGTTACCTCAAGCAGGTGGGCAATGTTCAGAGATTTATCCTAAGAAACCAATTTATGACATTCCTGGTTTTCCAGAAGTGCTGGCGGGTGATTTGGTGGATAACCTGATGGAACAGATAAAACCCTTTCAACCCGGTTTCACTTTGGGTGAACGTGCTGAAACCATCGAAAAATTAGATGATGGAAGCTTTGTTGTCACCACTAACAAGGGAACCGAACACCATGCGCCAATAGTAGCTATTGCTGGTGGGTTGGGCAGTTTTGAGCCCCGAAAACCCTTATTGGACAATATAACGGACTTTGAAGATAAAGGCGTCAACTATTTTATCAAAGAGCCCGAAGTCTATCGAAATAAAAAAGTATTGATAGCTGGTGGTGGTGACTCTGCTTTGGATTGGAGTATTTTTCTGGCAGACATCGCCTCTGAAGTTACTTTGGTACACCGACGTAATGAGTTTAGGGGCGCGTTGGATTCTGTTGAGAAAGTACAGGAGCTCAAAAACCGAGGAAAGATTAAACTGATAACTCCTGCTGAAGTCGTAGGTTTGAAAGGTACTGATAAACTAGAGGTGGTTTTGATTAAAAAAGTCAAAAGTGATAATGGGAAAATTGAAGTAGCGGTCGATAACTTCATTCCCCTGTTCGGACTCTCCCCAAAATTGGGGCCCATAGCCAATTGGGGACTGGAAATAGAAAAAAATGCAATAAAGGTTGACAATACCCTTGATTACCAGACCAATATTCCCGGTATTTATGCCATTGGCGATGTAAACACCTACCCTGGTAAATTAAAGTTGATTCTCTGCGGTTTCCATGAGGCAACTCTAATGTGCCAGAGTGCTTACCAACGTATTAATCCAGGCAAAAAATATGTCTTGAAATACACGACCGTGGGAGGAATCAATGGTTTTGATGGGAGTAAAAAGGAGGCTCCGAAGGCGGTTGTTAAGGCGATTGAATGAGAGGAATTAGGTTGTTAGTGGTTAGGTTTGTTTAGAGGTTTGGAACTAGTGGATTATTTATAGATACTAAATAAATTGGCAATAAAAAAATTCGAGGATGTGATAGTTTGACAAAAGGCACAGGATTTGTCAGTACTTATTTACGAAAATTTTTCTGATAGTAGAGATTTTGATTTCAGAGACCAAATTACAAGAGTATCTGTATCTATATCAAATAACATAGCAGAGGGTTTTGAAAGAAGATCGAATGCAGATTTCATTTGATTTTTGTATTTCGCCTTAGCCTCTAACAGTGAAGTGAGGTCAATGCTCTATTTATCGGAGCGATTAAGTTTTTTGGATATAAAAATCACCAATTCCTTGATTGAAAGGGCCAATGAAATTTCAAAAATGTTATATGGATTGATAAAATCGATGAAATAAAATTACTATACAATTTTACTTTAATTTACTAACTCCCAACTCCTATTAAATCCAATTCCTAATTGAAAGATATCAAAATAAAAATCACCGATAGAGATGGTGTAACCCATGAAGTAGATGCCCCGATCGATATGAACATGAACCTGATGGAAGTGGTTCGTTCTTATGAACTGGTCCCAGAAGGTACTATAGGGCTCTGCGGTGGCATGGCGATGTGTGCTTCGTGTCAATGCTACGTAAAGTCAGAACACGAACTTCCAGAAAAATCAGATGAGGAAGATGCGATGTTGGCGGAAGCATTTTATGTGGAGGATAATAGCCGCTTGGGCTGTCAAATCAGAATGACCGAAGATTTAGATGGGCTGGAGGTAGAGTTGGCACCGGAGAGTTAAATTCACCGTCTTTGCGAGGAGATTTTCCTAGGTTTCGATAAAATCGAAACCTAGGAAAATCGACGAAGCAAACTGTTCAATTAAGTACTAAAGAGTAACAGATCGCTTCGCTGTGCTCGCGAAGACGTATTCCATCTTAAATTCTCGCTTGATAGGTGAATAAATTATAATACCGCCCCTCTTTGGCAATCAGTTCATCATGTGTGCCCTCTTCGGCGATTCGCCCGTTTTCAATGACCAAGATCTGGTCGGCCTTTCGAATGGTACTCAAGCGATGGGCGATGACAAAAGTGGTTCTTCCTTCGGTAAGGGTTGCCAAACTCTTTTGGATCAAGGCCTCACTTTCGGTATCTAGGTTAGAGGTGGCCTCGTCTAAGATCAGTATTTTGGGATCCGCCAAAATGGCTCTTGCAATCGCAATACGCTGACGTTGCCCGCCAGAGAGTTTTACGCCCCGCTCGCCAATCAGGGTGTCCAATCCCTCATCGAAGCGGTCTGTAAATTCATTTACGTAAGCGGCTTTTACAGCTGCTTGCAATTCTTCTTCGGAAGCATTGGGTCTGGGGAAAAGTATGTTTTCACGAATGCTGCCCTCAAAAAGAAACTCATCTTGTAAAACCACGCCCAAATGTTTGCGATAACTGTTGAGGTTGATTTTTGATACATCTTTACCATCAATGGTAATGATACCCGATTGCGGATTTAAAAAAGTGGCCGCCAAACCTGCAATGGTCGATTTTCCTGAACCAGAGCTTCCCACTAAGGCGACTACAGAACCTGATTTCACCTCAAAGTCGATATTGTGCAACACCTCTTTGTCATCTTCATAGGCAAAAGAAACATCCTTAAAAACAATGTCTCCTTTTATATCCGTAAGAAAGGTGGTTCTGTTTTCTTCATCAGATTCTGGGGTCATGTTCATCAGTTCTTCGGTACGGTCCAACCCAGCCAAGGCTTCTGTGAGTTGACTGCCAATATTGCTCATTTGTACGATGGGGGCAATCATCAAGCCCAATAAAAAGGTGAAGGTGAGAAATTCTCCTATGGTGATTTCATCTAGCATTATTTTATAGCCACCAATTCCCATAACTCCCGTAGTGGCAATACCCAATAAAAAAGTAGAGGAACTGGTCATAAAAGCCGTAGCCGTCAAACTCTTTTTTACATTTTGAAACAGCTTGTCCACCCCTTTTTCAAAAACCTTGTTTTCTTGTTCCTCAGCATTAAAACCTTTTATGACACGTACGCCGCCCAAGGTTTCGGTCAATCTTCCTGTAACCTCTGCATTGATTTTTCCTCGGTTTCGAAATATGGGACGAATTATTTTAAATGCTTTTAGTGCAATAAACGCAAATATCGCCAAGGGTGCCAAGGTGAAAAGTGTCATGCTCCAGCTAATGTTCAAAAGCAGAACTAAAGAGACTATGGCAGTAATCGTACCGCCTACCAATTGCACCAAACCTGTGCCAATCAGATTGCGAACGCCTTCAACATCGGTCATGATACGTGAGACCAAAGCCCCCGATTTGGTGTTGTCGAAAAAGCTGATTGGTAATGACAGCACCTTCTTTTGAACCTGTGCCCGCAGTTCTGAAATCAAAAACTGTGCTTGAACGCTAAGTATTTTGGTCAGTAAAAAAGAAGTGATTGATTGCACTAATATGGCAAGGGCAACTGCACCGACCAGTAGTTTTAGAAAAGCGATATCCTTATTGGGTATGATATCGTCCATCAGGTATTTCAGCGATAACGGGGCTACAAAACTGGCGGCCTTGCTGATAACAATCAAGAACAATCCAATAAAAACAAGCTTGCGCCTGGGCCAAATAATGGTTTTGAATGCGGTAAGCATACTGACTTTTTTATCGGCCATTTATTTTATGTTTTTTTGAAATCAAGATGAGTTCATTCTCAATGGTGCAAGGTACTTTAAAAAAACTATCGTTTTAGTATCGAATTCCCAAGCACTTGTTTTTTATTGAAAAATTAGTATTTCAGATGCTAGTCGTGTAATTTAACAGCAGAAACCCTATATCATTTTTCTAATGAAAATGCCTCCTGTTTTATTAGTATTCATATTGTTTTCTTGCAAAAGCGAAACTCAACCCAAAACCGATTTAGAGCGGTGGCAGGCGCAAGCAGCGAACATCACCATAATTCGTGATGATTTCGGGGTACCGCATATTTACGGCAAGACCGATGCCGATGCTGTTTTTGGTTTGTTGTACGCTCAATGTGAAGATGATTTCAACCGTGTGGAACAGAACTATATCTGGGCCACGGGCCGATTGGCAGAGATTGAGGGCGAAAAAGCTCTTTATAGCGATCTAAGGGCGAAATTGTTTATGACCCAAGAAGAGGCGATTGCCAATTACGAGAAAAGTCCGGTTTGGTTGAAAAAACTCTGTGACGCCTTTGCAGACGGAATCAATTATTATTTAGAAACGCATCCTACTGTAAAACCAAGGTTGTTAACCCATTTTGAACCTTGGATGCCGATGTACTTTAGTGAAGGCTCTATCGGGGGCGATATTGAACGAATCTCTACCAAAAAGATAAAGGCTTTTTATGAGATCGGAATGGCAATTCCTGAACTGCAAGAGCTAGAAATCAAAAAGAAAGAGCAAATTGCCGAACCCCAAGGCTCAAACGGAATTGCGATTTCTGGAAAATTAACCAAATCGGGCAATGCCATGTTGCTGATCAATCCGCATACTTCTTTTTTCTTTCGGGGCGAGGTGCACGTGGTCAGT
>JAJRSY010000075.1 GCA_024278565.1 Bacteroidota bacterium | reverse complement strand
GGGAAGGGCGAATGATGCAAAACAGCTCAGGTTGTTCGATACATGATCAATGCACAGCATTGAAGAAAACGCCCTGCGCTCTTGGCGCAGGGAAATTTACGACAATACGCAAACAATACCACCAAGATTTGTTTTAATGGTTTTTCCTATGTTTGCTATTGTATTGTTGTCAATTTTCTCCTCAAAAACAAGAACTTGGTTGAATACCTTTGATTTGAAAATGATTACTTATTTGCACATTGTGCGAATTCCTGTTGAATTGGTTTTGCTTTGGTTGTTTTTGGGTGGTTATGTCCCCGAATTATTGACTTTTGAAGGAAGGAATTTTGATGTTTTGGCAGGGCTTACGGCACCAGTTGTTGCCCTATTGGCTTTTGGGAAGAACAAAATCAACAGACCATTGTTATGGCTATGGAATATATTCTCAATCGTTCTTTTGATGAATGTACTGGTACATGCGGTTCTTTCAACACCATCGGCAATGCAGCAATTTGGCTTCGAACAGCCCAACATTGCCGTAATGAAGTTTCCTTTCTTGTTATTGCCTGCCATAATAGTTCCGATAGTACTGCTTTCGAACATAGCAGGATTCGTGCTCTTGAAAAACCACAAATAAGCATTACCTATGATGGTAAGGCTCGTTCTTTAAAATAGTAAATCCCCTGTATAACTGTTCAATGACGAACAAGCGTACCATCTGGTGCGAAAAGGTCATTTTTGACAAACTGATCTTACCTTGTGCCTTTTGTTGGACCATTTCCCCAAAACCGTAGGGGCCACCTATTGCAAAGACCAATCGTTTGATGCCGGCGTTCATTTTCTTTTGAAGAAAATTGGCAAACTCCAACGAGCTGTGCTGCCTTCCATTCTCATCCAATAAGATCAAAACATCTGCGGGGCTTAATTTCTTTAGGATTAAAAACCCCTCTTTTTCCTTCTGTTCAGATTCTGATAGGTTTTTCGCATTTTTAATATCCGGTACTATCTCAAATTCAAACCTGACATAATGCTTTAAACGATTTTCATATTCAGCGATCAACTGTTGCAATTGTTTGCTATCTGTTTTTCCTATGGAAAGGAGTTTTATGGTCATGAGCCAAAGATATAGTGTATAATCCCAAACAACAAAATCATTGTATTCAGACCTGCCTAGCTGGCAGGCGGGTCCGATCAACTTACTGAAAACCAATATGTACAAGGGCAAAAGGTCAAAGGTCTAATGTCCAGCGCCAACGCCGGCAGGTCTATTGATCTATTTGTCGTCTTTTGAAGGTCTGTTATCTTGCCCCCTGAACGGCACGGACAGGTATCCAACAACAACTTGTACTGAGCCTTTCTAAACGTTGGCCACTGAGCGTAGCCGAAGTGAGCCGAAGTGAGTGGTCTTTCCTGCCTGCCTGTCAGGTAGGTGTCTTTTTCTGGACACCAATAACAATTTATGTTAACATAATCTGGTTGGGCAGTGCACAACCAACCAACAATTTGCTAAATTAGCACAATGCAAAATAAAGTAAATGATCTCAGCAGAACAGTTCCAAAATGAATTGAATTTGATCATTGCCAACGCTATTCGTGAAGATGTGGGTGATGGTGACCATAGTTCTTTGGCCTGTATTCCCAATACGGCCAGGGGGAAGGCAAAGTTATTGGTAAAGGATGATGGCGTAATTGCAGGTGTTGATTTTGCAATACAGGTTTTTTCACACATTGATGCCGGTCTTGAAATTGAGGTATTGATCCAAGACGGCGGAGAGGTTCAATACGGTGATATTGTCTTTTATGTTGAAGGCAGCTCACAAAGCATTTTAAAAGCAGAGCGTTTGGTGCTCAATGCCATGCAGCGCATGAGTGCCATTGCCACAAAGACAAAAACATTCGTTGGGCTATTGGAAGGAACAGCCACCAAAATATTGGATACCAGAAAGACCACGCCCGGTATTCGCGCCCTTGAAAAATGGGCGGTTAAGATAGGGGGAGGGGAGAACCATAGGTTCGCCCTCTATGACATGATCATGCTCAAGGACAACCACATCGATTTTGCGGGCGGAATTACCAAGGCCATTGAAAAGACCCAAAGGTATTTGCAGCAGACCGAAAGGAATTTGAAAATAATTGTCGAAGCAAGAAGTTTGGATGAAATAAAAGAGATACTACGGTCAGAGGGGGTGTACCGTATTTTGATAGACAATTTCAATTATGAAGATACCCGAAGGGCGGTGGCACTGATAGGCGACAAATGCCTTACGGAATCTTCTGGTGGCATCAACGAAAAAACCATACGAAAATATGCTGAATGCGGGGTTGGTTTTATTTCCTCTGGGGCGCTTACACATTCGGTGTACAATATGGATCTAAGTCTAAAAGCAGTGTAGATGTCGGTAAATATCGAAGACAAACTAGCTAAGATCCCGATTGTAAAGTGGGTGGTCAAACTCTTGAAAAACATAAGATTGCCCGGTTTTGAGGGTCTTTCAATATACGACCTGATAGAAATGTATATTCGGGGCATTGTACAGGGAGCACTCTCAACAAGGGCCAGTGCCATTGCATTCAGCCTGTTTCTTGCACTTTTTCCCTTGTTGATCTTTATATTGACGTTGGTGCCGTTTCTGGTTTCTTATTTTAATTTGGAGAATGCGAATTTTGATTCTGAATTCCCTTTGTTTCTTGAATCGTTCCTTCCTTCAGCAACGGGTGAGTATTTCGGTGACATTTATCAGCAGATCAAAAGCCAAAAACGTACGGGTCTTTTATCTTCGACCTTTGTACTGTCCATTTTTCTTATGGCTAATGGGGTCAACTCCATTTTTGGTGGCTTCGAAAATTCATACCATGTGAACCTTACCCGAAATTTTTTCAAACAATATGCCTATGCCCTTATGGTGGGGCTTATTTTATCAATTCTACTCATCGTTGGCTTTGTTGCCTTTGTGTATTTTGAGGTGTATGTTTTGACCTATTTAAGTGATTTCGCTTCTAGAACAGGGGGTTATGTAATGGCCGAAGATGATATTATGGGAGTACAGATTGCAAAATATCTATTCTTTATTATTCTTTCATATCTGACCACCGCCACCCTGTACTATTTTGGAACCGCAGAGGGTAAAGCAGCCAATTTCTTTGCAGTGGGTGCCTTGATGACTACGCTCCTGTTTTTATTGACATCGTATCTGTTCGGGGTTTATGTGGAGAAATTTGCGCGTTACAATGAATTGTATGGTGCTCTGGGCGGCTTGTTGATCTTGATGGTGTATATCTGGTTAAATTCAAATATATTGCTGCTTGGGTTTGAATTGAATGCCTCTTTAAACTGGTTGAGAAAAAATTATAAAAAAGATGTTGCAAATGAATAAAATACTTGTGCTGGTTTTTTTGATGTCAACGATCTGTTCATATTCACAAGGCGTTTTCGGAACATGGAAAACCATTGATGACAGAAACGGAAAGCCAAAGGCCATTATAGACATCTATAAAAAAAACGGATTGATGTATGGCAAGATTATCGAAATAGTCGAAAAAGGAAAGGAAAATTTTAAATGCACCAAGTGTGAAGGCGATCTTAAAGATAAATCGGTGGTTGGAATGACCATCATAACAGAAGGAAAAAAGGGCACGGACGAAAAATGGAGGGGTGAACGGCTATTCGACCCCCAACAGGCAATGACCTTTCGATTCAAGATTTGGTTGAACCCAGAAAATATGAACGAACTTAAGGTGCGGGGCTACTTGGCCTTTATCTATCGAACACAGACATGGGTTCGGGTCAAGGATAAGTAATGAATTTCAGTTATGCAGCACTATGTTAATGTAATATTGCCGATTCCGTTAGAGAAACTCTTTACCTATAGTATTTCTGAAGCCGAATCTAAATTTTTGAAACCGGGTATGCGGGTCGCTGTCCCCTTTGGTAAATCAAAGATCTATACGGCATTGGTGCATAAGGTACATACAACAGCGCCCACAGTTTATGAGGCCAAGGAAATACACCAGATTTTAGATGAGCACCCTACCGTACACCACATACAGTTAAAACATTGGCAATGGATCGCAGACTATTATATGTGTTCGATAGGTGAGGTGTACCGCAGTGCCGTGCCCAGTGCTTTTTTGTTGGAAAGCGAGACCTTGATATTAAGGAACGATGCGGCGGAGATCGATGAAAATGATTTGAAAGACGATGAGTTTTTGGTATTTGAGGCCTTGCAGCACCAATCTGTACTAAAGGTACATGAGGTAGGTGCGATTATAGACCGAAAGAACATATTGCCCATATTGAACCGTTTGCTCGAAAAGAACGTTATTTTTCTAAAAGAGGAAATAGTTGAGCAGTACAAACCCAAATTGGTAAGAAATGTAAAACTAGGGGCTGGCCATACCTCAGAGGAGAATTTGGAAAAATTGTTGCAATCCTTAACGAGAGCCCCCAAACAGAGTCAGGTCATACTGTCTTTGTTCCAACTTCACGCGACCGGTAAAAAACCCATTAAGGTTTCAGAGTTAGAAAAGGAGAGTGGTAGTTCAAGAGCGGTAATCAAATCTTTGGTGGATAAGGGGATCTTAGAGGAGTATTTTATTCAAACAGATCGAGTGGTTTATGAGGGGAAGGATGAGAATAGTAACTTGAAACCACTCAATGAACACCAAGAGCGGGCTTTGGTCGGGATACGGGAATCATTTGATGCTAAAAAGGTTGCATTACTTCATGGCGTAACCTCTTCGGGCAAGACCGAAGTATATGTAAAACTTATAGAGGAATGCATCTCTAGCGGAAATCAGGCCCTGTACCTGCTTCCTGAAATAGCATTGACCACACAACTGATCGTTAGGTTGCAGGAATATTTTGGAGAAAAAATTTCAGTATACCATTCCAAATACAATATACAGGAACGGGTAGAGGTCTGGAAAAATGTCAATGGCAACAAACCAAAAGCCCAGGTGGTAATTGGGGCACGTTCGGCGCTATTTCTGCCCTTCCCGAATTTAGGATTGATTATTGTTGATGAGGAGCACGAGGGCTCTTTTAAACAATTTGATCCAGCCCCACGCTACCATGCCCGAGATGCGGCGATAGTTTTGGCCAAACTGCATAAGGCCAATGTTGTTTTGGGTTCTGCAACACCAAGTATTGAAAGTTTTTATAATGCCAAGATAGGCAAATATGGGTATGCCAAGATAGATCGGCGTTATGGCAATGTGGTCATGCCCGATATAGAACTGGTCGATATCAAAGAGCAGGCCCGAAAAAGAAGAATGAAAGGGCGTTTTTCTGAACGCCTTCTTGAAGAGATTACCGAAACCCTAGATGCAGGTGAGCAAGTGATTTTGTTCCAGAACCGTAGAGGGTATGCCCCAATTGTTGAATGTACCACCTGTGGCCATTCGCCCCAATGTCCCAATTGTGATGTAAGCCTTACCTATCACCAGTACAAAAAACAATTGCGATGCCATTACTGTAGCCATCATATGGCATTGCAAGAAAGTTGTAGGGCCTGCGGTAGTGCTACCATTGACAGTAAGGGCTTTGGTACCGAACAGGTAGAGCATGAATTGCTCACCCTGTTCCCTGAGGCCAAAGTAGGTCGAATGGATTTGGACACCACCAGAGGTAAATATGGGTATGAACGAATAATCACCGCTTTTGAGCAGCAAGAACTCGATATTTTGGTGGGCACCCAAATGCTGACCAAAGGCCTCGATTTTAGAAATGTGAACCTCGTGGGTATTATGAATGCCGATGCCTTATTGAATTTTCCCGATTACCGGGCGCATGAGCGCAGTTATCAATTATTGACCCAGGTAGCGGGTAGGGCAGGGCGTACCAAAAAAAGGGGAAAGGTAATCGTGCAGACGTACAACCCGTATCATCAGATACTCAAACAGGTATCTACCAATGCCTATGCAGAAATGTTCAAAGAGCAACTATATGAAAGAGAGCAGTACAAATACCCACCGATAAATAGAATCATAAAGATTACGTTTAAACACAAAGAATACAACAAACTGAACGAGGCGGCAGAATGGTTTACAAAAGCCTTGCGAAACGTGTTCGGTGGTAGTGTACTAGGACCAGAATACCCACCAGTGGCCCGTATTCGCAATCAATATCTAAAGCATGTGATCATTAAGATAAATCATGATCGGTCATTGGTGAAAACAAAAAATAGCATTAAAAGAATTGAAAAATCCTTTAATGCTATTTCCTATTATAAAAGTATACGTATAATCTACAATGTAGATCACATTTGAATTATACGTTGCTCAAGGCCTCGGCCAATTCAGTCTTCTTGTTTCTGCTCAAGGGAATAGACCTTCCACTGACCTCGACAATTTTACTATTGAACCTTTCGATTTTTTCAAGATTCACAATGTAAGATTTGTGGATACGTAGAAACTTATCTTCGGGCAATTGCTTTTCAAAAGACTTCATTGTTGATAAAATTACGATATTGGCCTCATCGGTAACTAATTTAATATAGTCGCCAAGTGCTTCTACCCATTTAATATCATTCAAGATGACCTTTCTCTTTTTAAGGTTGCTTTTTACGAATATATGCTCTTCGTCTTCGTGTACCTTATGAATTTGCTCGTAATTGGTTACGGCTCTTCTAACAGATGCATCAAAACGAGTCATAGTAATTGGCTTGTGCAGATAATCGGTCACGTCATATTCAAATGCCCTAAGGGCATAGTCTGGTTTTCCGGTAATCAAAATTACCTGAGGTCTGTTATCTAATGATTCGAGTAGGTCGAATCCACTGATAATGGGCATTTCAACATCAAGAAAGACCAAATCGACCTCGTTGTTGTTAATGCCATTTTTTGCCTCAATAGCGTTGCTGTATTCGGCCACCATAGCTAAATTAGGGTGATTGTTCACCAATCTTGCAACTGCCATACGCTGCATAGACGAATCGTCTACGATTATGCTTCTTAATTTCATAAAAAGGTTGATTTGTGGGGTTAAATCATCGACAAAGTACTAAAAAAACATGTTCAACTACAATAAAAATTGTAAATATTGCGTGGAATTCTGTGTAATCGGTCCATGATAAGGTTCAGATTTAGGTTAAGTTTGATTTTTATGATTCCTAATCTATAACGAAGATTTTCCCGTTTTCTTGTGGAGTGTCGTAAATATTATTATTTTTGCACACCTTAAAACAAATATAAATATGAATCATTACGAAACTGTTTTCATTTTGAATCCCGTTTTATCTGAAACCCAGATAGAGGAAACAGTTAAGAAATTTGAAGATTTCTTAATTAAGAATGGCGCCAAAATGGTGGCCAAAGAAAATTGGGGGCTAAAGAAATTAGCCTATGCCATACAACACAAGAAAAGTGGTTTTTACCATTTGTTCGAGTTTGCCGCACCTAGTGAGGTCATTCTTCCTTATGAGCAAGAGTTTGCAAGGAACGAGCGTGTGATGCGCTTTTTGACGGTAAAGCTAGACAAACACGCTATTGCGTGGGCAGAGGTAAGAAGAACAAGGTTAAAAACAACTAAAGCGTAAGTACTATGGCATCTATAGAACAACAGGCAAAAGCAAAAAAAGATGGGGAAATCAGGTACCTGACCCCACTTAATATTGAAACGAGTACCAAAAAGAAGTATTGTCGTTTTAAAAAGAACGGCATCAAGTACATTGATTATAAAGATGCTGATTTCTTGATGATGTTGGTAAACGATCAAGGTAAATTGCTTCCGAGAAGATTGACAGGCACTTCCTTGAAATTCCAGAGAAAGGTGGCGCAGGCGGTAAAACGTGCACGTCATATTGCATTAATGCCCTATGTTGGTGATTTATTAAAATAAAAAGAAACGTACCATGGAACTTATATTAAAAGAAGACGTACAGAGCCTAGGGTTTAAAGACGACTTGGTCAATGTTAAGAACGGATACGGTAGAAATTACCTGATTCCTAATGGGTTGGCCGCTTTGGCAACCTCATCAGCCAAAAAGGTATTGGCCGAGAACCTTAAACAAAGAGCCCATAAAGATAAAAAAGTGGTTGACGCAGCCAATAAAACGGCAGAGGCGTTAAAAGCACTTGAACTTAAGATTTCTGCCAAGACAGGAGCTGGTGATAAATTATTCGGGTCGATCACTACCATTGATCTCGCCTCTGCATTGGAAAAGGAAGGGCATAAATTAGATAAAAAGTTCATCTCAATTCAAGGGGGCACCGTTAAAAGAACAGGGCCGTATAACGCCAAGGTCAGGTTACATAGAGATGTTGTCGTTGAATTTTCCTTTGAAGTGATTGCGGGAAAATAAGTTTTCAACAAGGGTTGATAAACTGTAACAACTAAAAAAGAGCTATGTATGCATAGCTCTTTTTTTTGTTTTATATTCGAGCCGAACTCAAATGTTACAACTATGTTTAAAAAAGCACACCTTGGCATTTTACTATTTTTAATAACATTGTCGACCACGGCACAGGTAACGACCTCAAATATTAGGGGAACGGTAACCGACGATCAAAACCAACCTTTGTTGGGGGCAAACGTTATTGCCCTTCATACGCCCACAGGTACCAAGTACGGGGCGATCACCAATGAGGATGGCAGGTTCAATTTACTGAACCTTCGTGTGGGCGGACCGTACGAGGTAACGATTTCGTACGTTGGTTTTAAAGAACAAAAACAAAGCAATGTTTTTTTGACCTTGGGAAAGACATTCAATATTGGTGCGAAACTATTGACCGAAAGCCAAGCTTTGGACGAGGTTATCGTCGTTTCAGATCGTGGTAGCACTTTCGGTAGTGACCGTACGGGGGCCGAGACCAGTGTGGGCCGTAGAGAGTTGACCCGTCTCCCCACCATTTCACGTTCGGCACAAGATTTTACACGATTGGAGCCCTCGGCAAGTGGCAACTCCTTTGGGGGTAGAAACGACCAATTCAATAACTTTTCTTTGGACGGTGCCATTTTCAACAACCCATTCGGCCTTGATGCACCCACGCCCGGTGGCCAAACAAACGCACAGCCCATTTCATTGGATGCCATTGAACAGATCCAAGTCTCGATAGCCCCTTATGACGTTACCCAATCGGGCTTTACCGGAGCCTCGGTTAATGCAGTGACCAAAAGCGGAACCAACGAGTTTCACGGAACGGTTTACGGCTTTTCAAGAAATGAGGACCTTACTGGAGGTAAAATAAAAGGGGAGGATGTAACCAAACCCGATCTCTCTCAAAATCAATATGGGTTGAGTCTGGGCGGGCCGATCGTTAAGAACAAATTGTTCTTTTTCGTCAATTTCGAAAAAGATGATAGGGATGATCTGGGCAGCGGTGGATGGATACCCAATACAGGCTCAGGGGCGATCAACGAGTCTAGGGTCTTGGAAACGGATTTGATCGCCGTACAATCAGGCCTTTCACGTTTGGGGTATGATACGGGCAGGTATGAAGGCTTTACCTATGGTGCCGAATCAACCAAGGGAATCTTTAAGTTAGATTGGAACATTAATGATAACAACAGATTGGCCGTTATTTACAACTTCATGAACGCATCAAAAGAAAAGCCGGCACACCCAACTGCTATCGCATTTAGAGAACCTAGTTTCACTACCTTGCAGTTTGAAAATACGGGCTACGAAATCAATAATAGGTTGCAATCGGTACAGTTGGAATTGAATTCGACCCTATCTGACGAGGTCACCAACAAACTTCAGGTAGGGTATACCCATTTCGATGATTTTAGAAATCCGATGTCGGCTCCCGGGCCTTCGATCAATATCTTTAAAGGTGGCGTCAACTACATTGTTGCGGGCCATGAACCTTTTTCCGTTCATAACCGTTTGGACCAGAAAGTTTTTCAGATCACCAATAATATGAATATCTTCAAAGGAAACCATACCTATACGGTAGGTTTCTCCTTTGAGAAATTTCAATTCGACAATTCTTTTAATTTAACCTCTTACGGTTTTGACCTGTTCGGCAACGTGCCCATTGACCAAGATATTGATTTAGACGGCGATGGTACCATAGACACCAATTATGTAGACGATGCAACCGGGCAAACAGATCTTCAGGCTTTTCAAGATTTTCTTGTAAATAGATATGGCGGTGCCTTTGCAGGGGCAGAAGCAACTTTCAATGCCAATAACCAGCTTGATGACGGTACCCCGGGCGGGTGGTCATTGGCAGAGACCAATGTTGGTCAGTTGTCATTTTACGTTCAAGATGAATGGAACGCCTCAGATGACCTTAAATTGACCTACGGAGTTCGTTTTGATAAACCTCTGTATTTCGATACAAAGAAAAAAATAAGAGAGAACATTGCTAGAAAAGGTACCTACCAGCCCAATAACCAATATTTTGATCCCGATACGGGAGAAAATATCACCATTGACTCTGAGGCACTGCCAAACAATGATTGGTTGATTTCACCTAGAATAGGATTCAATTGGGATGTAAAAGGAAACAACACGACCCAACTTCGAGGAGGAACAGGAGTGTTCACGGGCCGTTTTCCGTTTGTATGGTTGGGCAATCAAGTGCAGGGGGTCGACTACTATTACTATCAGACCGTGGATCCCAATTTTCAATGGCCACAAGTTTGGAGAACCAATATCGGCATTGACCATAGGCTTGAGAACGATATTGTCTTAACGGCCGATTTTTCATATACCAAAGATCTCAATGCGCCCCATGTTCAGAACCGGGCCTTGAACAAGCCCTCTGAAACACTCAACGCCCCAGGCGACAATAGACCAAGGTACGGTGCCGGTGATAGGGCAAACGATGCGCTTGGTAACCCAACGAGCGCTTTTGTTTTTACGAATTCGGACAAGGGAAGAACGATCAATGCCACGTTCAAAGCCCAAAAAACCTTTGATAGTGGTTTATTCGCAAGTCTGGCCTATAATTATTTGAATGCCAAGGACATCAACTCGATAGAAGCGGAAATTACCGGCGATGCTTTTGATTTTAACCCAAATCTTGGCGATGCCAATCAAGATGTACTGGCTTTTTCAAAGTATGGTGATACACACCGTTTTATCGGCGTAGCTTCAAAGCAGTTCACCTACGGATTAAATGATAAATGGGCAACCACGATATCTACCTTCTTTGAATATGCCCAAGGTAATAGGTTCAACTATACTTATGCCGGTAACATCAATAACGACAATTCATTTCAAAATAATGACCTATTGTATATTCCTACCGCCTCCGAAGTAGGCCAAATGCAATTTTCCGCAGCAGGGCAGGCAGAAGCCTTTGAGGCCTATATTCAACAAGATGATTATTTGAGCGATAACAGGGGCAGTTATTCTGAACGCTATGGCGCTTTGTCTCCATGGAGGAGCCGTTGGGATTTCAAATTCCTGCAAGACTATAACTTTAAGGTCGCTGGTGGCAAGACCCATACCGTTCAATTTAGTATTGATGTGCTGAATATTGGTAACTTATTGAGTTCTGAATGGGGTGTGGTTCAACAAATCAATAATTTTAGTCCGTTAGGTGTTAGTGTAGATTCCGCCACCAATGTACCAACATACACCTTTGATCCCTCGCTTACCGAAACCTTTGGTTTTGATGCCAGTTTAGAATCAAGGTGGCAGGCACAATTTGGTCTGCGTTATATTTTTTAGCAATCAATATGTTTACAGATAAAAAGACCGTATGTTGTGTATGGTCTTTTTAATTTTACAAAATGAAGTACAGAAGACTCACAAAACAACAGTTCGAAGAGCTACACCAAGAATTCATCAATTTTTTGGCCATACAATCGATTACGGCCGAAGAATGGGGCGGTATAAAAAAGGAAAAACCAGCGGTTGCCGAAGAAGAGCTCGACGTTTTTAGTGACCTGGTTTGGGAAGGAGTGTTGAAAAAGGTCGTGTACCTAGAGAATATTTCTGCCCAACAAATGCATTTGTTTTATTTGGCTGAAAAGGAATTAAAGCTTATTTCGGTCAAAGTATCAAATCTTAAGGTAGATTTGACGACCGCTGAGGGTTTCCTTTGGTTCAAGAAAAACTGGCAATCTGATTTTGTGGAGTACCTGACCGCAGCAAAAGCATATTCAGACGACAAGAACCTAGATAAGTTCAAACTGATAGAGCAGGGGGCGGTCATCACCAAAGGAGGGTTGTATAAGTGGTTTGATAAGGTGATAACGAGTAGCCCCCTCTAGCTCCCCCGAAGGGGGAGAACTCGTGCTCGGACGGGAGTTTGTTTATGATAGTTTCTTTGGGTGACTTTAGCAATTTTTCTGCAAAGATTGAAATTCATGCTTCTTATTGATAAGAATCTTCAAACAAGTATATTTGCAGGGATAATTCTATTAAATGGCACAAAAACCGAGCATACCCAAAGGCACACGAGATTTTTCTCCTACAGAAGTCGCAAGGCGCAATTACATTTTTGATACTGTAAAAAAGCATTTTAGAACCTTTGGTTTTCAGCCCATTGAAACCCCGTCTTTTGAAAACTCAGATACCCTTTTAGGTAAATATGGGGAAGAAGGCGACCGCTTGATTTTTAAGATCTTGAATTCGGGCGATTTTATCAGTAAGGTTGATGATGTCACCTACAGTTCAAAAAAATCGAGTTCGTTAGCCTCTAAGATTTCTGACAAAGCACTTCGCTATGATCTTACGGTGCCCTTCGCTAGATATGTGGTCATGCACCAAAATGATATCAGTTTTCCGTTCAAACGCTACCAGATACAGCCCGTTTGGCGGGCCGATAGACCCCAGAAAGGACGTTTTCGCGAGTTCTACCAATGCGATGCTGATGTGGTGGGGGCGAAATCGTTATTGCAAGAAGTCGAATTCGTACAGTTGTACGATGCCGTTTTTACCGATTTAAAGTTGACGGGTATTCAAATAAAACTCAACAATAGAAAAATATTAGCGGGTATCGCCGAGGTTATCGGGGCCAAGAATAATTTAGTGAACTTTACGGTGGCTTTAGATAAGTTAGATAAAATAGGCGAGGAGGGCGTTAAAAAAGAAATGCTGGCCAAAGGTATTTCTGAAGAGGCCATTGCCAAAGCAGCACCCTTGTTTTCATTATCGGGCAGCAATACTGAACAGCTTGTAGCTTTAAAAAAGCTACTACAAAGTTCTGAAGAAGGCAGAAAAGGGGTAGAAGAACTCGGTTTTATAATCAATACCATTGAAGAACTAGGCCTGCAATCTGCACACTTATCGATTGATGTTACCCTAGCACGTGGCCTCAATTACTATACGGGAGCCATTTTTGAAGTGACCGCTCCCGCAGAAGTGCAATTGGGGTCGATTGGTGGTGGTGGTCGTTATGATGACCTAACGGGGATTTTCGGACTCAAAGACGTAAGTGGCGTAGGAATCTCATTCGGACTGGATCGTATTTATTTGGTCTTGGAAGAACTGGGACTTTTCTCCAATACCATTGACCAATCTATAGAAGTGCTTTGTGTAAATTTTGGTGAACGGGAAGCTCTTGCCGCTTTGAAATTGATTACCCAGCTGCGAAAGGCAGGTGTAAAAGCAGATCTGTACCCAAGCAGCGCCAAAATGCAAAAGCAAATGAAATATGCCCATAACAGAAATGTACCCTATGTGATTTTGATTGGTGAACAAGAACTGGCCGATAATTCATTCGTGGTCAAAGATATGGACAAGGGCGAGCAAAAGACCTATAATATTGAGAACATTGATGCCTTTATTGAAGCGTTGGCAGGTTAATGTTCAGGTGTAAAGAATTAGATTGCAAATCAAAGATTCCTCTTGAGATGGTCTTATCTCAATTTTGCAAACCGGTAAAGATCATGCAAACATGATGTTATCTGGAGAATGTAATGGATAAATTGGTGTATTTATGATTATATAACAAGCTGTACTTAGTTAAAAACCAACCAATCGGAAATGAAACTATTTAGAAACCCCCTTGAATATAATAAGCTCGCTCAAGCGTTTAACGGACAATATCAAATGCTTCAAAATCTATTATCTAATCTAAATATACTCCTGCCAAATGGAAATTCGGGAGAATCTAGGCAGGTTTTTTTTCTCATACCAACCTGCCTGCCAGTAGGCAGGGGCAAAATTTTTCGGCATAGCCTCAGCTACGGCAATAAATTTTAACGAAGGTATGGGGAGAAATACCAAGCCTGCCTGCCGGCAGGCAGGTAGAAATTTCGGGTTTCCATTTGGCAGGAGTATATAATAATAATGAACAAAAAACCCTGGGTCATTACAAAGCTGTTTGTCAATCAGTTACAACCTGTCTGCCCGCCTTTGGAGGGTCTTTTGTCTTAACCCGCGTTATTCACGGGTTTTCGTTATGAAAAGTCAAAATATCAACCTGCCTGCCGGCAGGCACGGTAGAATTGGAAAGCACAGAGGTTTTTTAGTGAAGGAATTGCAACTCGATTTTGAGCTGAACAAATTTTGGGCATTTTCAATTATAGCAGGCATGTGCTGAGCATAGTCGAAGTATAGTTTGGCTTTGGAATAGAATATCCGTGAATAATGTGGGTTAAGTCTAACAGCGACTTGTACTGAGCGCAGTCGAAGTAAGCGGTCTTTTATCTCTGCCTGTCTGCCAGCAGGTCTTATCGGACAACAGTGATTTGGTTTATGCGTCTTTTAAAGAAGAATATTTTCCACAAATTTTGTTGATAACTTAGATGGTGCAAATCACTATAAAATCCATATTACATAGGGTATTAACTATATTTGTAAGATTGTCGGATTTTGAACGGACACAACCATTTTATTTATGAGCGAAGAAGTAGAAAACAAAGACGAATTGAATAAAGAAAACCAACCAAAAAAAGAGGAGGTATCAAACCAAAAAGAAACCCCGAAAAAGAGCGATTATTCAGCAGATAGTATTCAGGCCCTCGAGGGCATGGAGCATGTGCGCATGCGCCCCTCAATGTACATTGGCGATGTTGGGGTAAGGGGTTTGCACCATTTAGTGTACGAGGTGGTCGATAACTCTATCGATGAGGCCATGGGCGGTTATTGTGAT
>JAJRSY010000074.1 GCA_024278565.1 Bacteroidota bacterium | reverse complement strand
TATTTATAAAAGGGTGTTCTACGGCCAGCAAGCGGGCAGCTGGGGTCAAGCCCCCCATACCAAACTCCTGTACCGCATTAAGACCACTTGTGGATACAAAATACAGACCCAGACCCACCAGAAGTTGAATGTGTGATAAGATCAATGCGAACAGACTTATACGGCGGTCTTTTTCAGGGGTGAACATTTTGTTGCCCAGCCAACCACCAAGGGCGTTGATTACGGCCAGGGCAAGAACGGCAAGTACTATATAGGCCAAATAAGAGTGTACTGTTTGAATAATTTCCATAGTATTTGGTTTATCGGTGCAAAATACGAATTCTTTGGGCATAAAAAAACCTGTTTTTAAGCAGGTCTTTTTATCTACAAATTACATTCAATTAGTTAAATAAATATCTGACACCAACCTGTAACCTCCATGTATCGCCTATATTGGTTGACGTCCTGTTGGTCTCTGTGGGCAAATCTGTTGTTCCAGGAACTGTGTTCAATCTATAAACAGGCTCTCCAGCACCATTTCTTCCTGTATAGTTCAACAAGTTACGCTGGAAAGCAAATTGAGGCACTCCCCAGTCCGAATTGAACATGTTCCCAATGTTCAAAAAGTCGAGTGACAATTGAATTCTATTCTTTTTGTCTTTGGTCAAATTGATATCCTCGGTTATTCTTAGATCATAGCTGTTCAACCACGGGTTTTTAGCACCGTTTCTCTCAGCAATTTGCCCTCTATTCTCGCTCAAATACTCATCTTGGGCTATATAAGCGTTCAGCGCATTGATCTGGCTTTGTTCTGTTACAATTGCCCCGTCTAAGGTAAACTCTTCAAAGTTCAGCTCAGAAGCGTCATTTGGTATATAGATCAAACGGTTTGAATTATCACCAAAGTTTCCCGAATAAGTGTAACTATATCTTCCGTTTTCGCCACCTTGCCAGAAAAGGGCAATTGTAGTGTTGTCGGTTCTATAGTTTAAATTGGCTATAAAACGATTGGGCTGATCAAATGCGGCAAAACCTAATTTGGGGTCATTTCTGTCTTCTTGGACTGTTGCTGTCCAAAGAGACCCCGCTTGTGATCCTCCGGTAGCATCCAAATCACGGGCCCTTGATGCCGTATATGCCACCATTGCGTAGAAACCATTGTCAAACTGCTTTTGTAACTGTGCGGTAAAGGAATAATAGTCGGCCTTTCTATTTGCATTTGTCAACAAAAAAACATTTCTAAAGTCTTCGTCGCTAGAATAGCCTCCTTCCCAAAATGGCCTTTGATCTGGGCCGTTCAAAGTTCCGTCGGGAGCTCTCAAAACAGGGTTGTAGACTATTGGCGTAGATATATCCCTTGAATAAATAAAATCCAAGGTGCCCGTGATACCGAATGGAAGTTCATGGTCCACACCTATATTGGTACGCCATACCTGTGGTAATTTAAATTCTCTGTCCGTAAGGTTCAATTCATTGGAAAGGGTTTGGCTGGGATTCGCAGGATTGCCAAAAGTGACATTGGGGTCAAAGACATAGTTCGGTCCAAATTCATCGGCCACTTCATCACCTTCAAAACCAACACCTCCACGAACAACGCCTGAACCATTTACTTGATTACTTAGCCAAACAAAAGGAATACGGCCCGAAAAAACACCTGTTCCGCCCCTTACCTGTGTTTTTCCTTCACCGTTGACATCCCAATTCACCCCGATTCTTGGTGACCATAGCGGCCTTACTTTCGGAAACTGACTGACATCTGGTGTAAAAGAATTGCCATCAGCGTCTGTATATGACTTGTTCAAATCGTCCAATAAAGTATTTCTTGGAATATCGGTAGCGTAAAACGGAAAGTCGATTCTAAGACCACCTGTCAACTTCAAATTGTCGGTAACCTGAAATTCATCTTGGAAATATATCCCGAACTGTCCAAAATTAGTTTCGTCGACCGGGGGTGTTGTTGATCCGTCCAAAGCAAAACTTTTTGCAAATGCATCAGGAAAAGCACCAGGGGTTTGGTTAATGACCGTTTCTACAAAACTATCATAACTTGTGAATCTATAAAAGCCATTGAACACCGGATTGAACGCATTTCTAAAAGTCATGTACTCAAAATTAGCTCCAATTGTATAGGTATGCTTGCCCGAATAAATGGAAAAATTATTGGTTATATTGAATACATTGTTTTCCAAAAGGTTTCCAACGGTAAACAGCTCGTTGCCCAGTGCGGTATAGTATAGTAAATTCCCCGAACCGTCCGGTTCCAAAATTTCGATGAAAGGAAAGTCCTGCCCTCCGGGAACACCTCTTTTAGGGTCTGTTATTGCAGTATACCCAATATTTAACTGATTGCTCATATTATCTGAAACTTTCGAGTTCCACTCCCCAACAACCGATTCCACCAATCTGTCATTGGTGTAGTTTGCGTTTGCAAAGGTTATTGCCTCAATATTCCGTCTGCTCGTATTCCTGTATCTCGTGGGCAAAAATCTATTGGAATTTCCGTTTATAATCACGTCTGACGCTGCTTCATACCTATTGTACCTCAATGAAAATTTATTGTTCTGATTAAGGTTATAATCCAATCTAACATTGAACCTGGTCTGCTCGGATGCAAAGGGGTAGTTCTCATAAGGGCCTGTTTCATAACCATAAATACTTAGCATCTGTTCTTGAACAAAGTCAAGGTCCGAAGCAGGAACTCTTGAAATAAGTAAACCATCTGGGGCAAGGCCCGATCTGGAAGCCTGTCTGGTAAAACTTGGAACGGCCGTCTCTTCTTCTTCATAACTAACGAAGAAAAAGAGTTTGTTCTTTATAATCGGCCCTCCAAGGCTTATCCCTTTTATCTCGTTTCTGGAATCTCCTCTATTTAAGGTCAAATCCCTGAGTTTATCACCGACCATTTGGTCATTTCTCAAATAATAATAAACCGAACCTTTGAAATCATTGGTTCCTGATTTTGTAATCGCATTTACCGAAGCACCCGTAAAACCACCCAAACGAACATCGAAAGGTGCAAGATTTACTTGAACTTCCTCTATTGCATCCAGAGAGATGGGGTTTGCACCGGCAAACTGACCTGAACCAAGACCAAAGTTATTATTATAAATATTACCGTCAATAGTATAATTGTTGAATCTGCTTGATGTACCGGCAAAAGAAGTTCCATTGGACTGGGGCGTTAGTCTTGTAAAATCATTAATGCTTCTGGTGATCGTAGGCAAAGCATCTATTCTATCCCTAGAAAGGTTTATTGAAGGACCTGTCCTGTCAGGGTCTATAATACCGCCTCTAGTAGAAGTGACGACCACTTCTTGAAGTTCTACCCCTGCGGCCATACTCGCTTTCAAGTTATAACTTTGACCGAGGCCCAAAACAATACCATCGTATGTTTTGTTCTCGAATCCTACATAACTGATTTCTACCATATAAGGGCCGCCTACACGTAAATTCGGCAAATAAAACCTTCCTTCTTCGTTAACAATAGCCCCATAAGTGGTTCCCGAAGGCTTGTGGGTAGCTACTACATTGGCGCCAAAAAGTGGCTCTCCATTATCATCCAATACATTTCCTTGCATACTTGAGGTAGTGACCCCTTGTGAAAATGCGAATGCCGTGCACAACAATGCAACCATTACGAAATACATTTTTTTCATGTGTTCTTGAATTTATTTAAGTTATCTTAATTTGTAGCAAATATGTTACATTTTCAACAAACGCACATTAAGACAACGTTAAGTTAGTATGTTCAAATTTAACATAAAATTGGCAGACCAAAAACCCTATAAAAAGAAGTTATTAGATTTTATCAAGAAATATGAAAAACCCAAATCAACCCTTAAAAGATCGCAAGAGTTGTAAGGTCGAACCATCGTGATCACTGATTTCAGGGTTTTGTATATCATTTAAGGTAGTGCCCGCCAATTGCTTGCCGAGCTCAACGCCCCACTGGTCATAGCTGAAGATATTCCAAATTACGCCCTGAACAAAAATCTTATGTTCATAAAGTGCGGTCAAAGCCCCTAAACTTTCAGGGGTCAGTTTATCGATCAAAATAGTATTTGTGGGCCTATTGCCTTCAAAAACCTTAAACGGGAGCAGCTTTTGAATTTCATTTTCAGGAATATTTTTAGATTCCAGCTCCTTTCGAACCTCATCTGGGGTCTTGCCGTTCATCAAGGCCTCGGTCTGGGCAAAGAAATTGGCCATTAGCTTATTATGCTGGTCTTCATTGCCATGCAGTGATTTTTTAAACCCTATAAAATCGGCCGGAACCAGTTTGGTGCCTTGATGTAGCAACTGAAAAAAAGCATGTTGGGCATTTGTGCCGGGTTCTCCCCAAATAATGGTTCCGGTCTGATAGGCCGTCTTATTGCCGTTTCTATCGACGCTCTTTCCATTACTTTCCATAATACCCTGTTGCAGATAGGCTGAAAATCTACTCAAATATTGGGTATAGGGTATGATGGCCTCGGTCTCTGAACCATAAAAATTATTGTACCACACGCTCAAAAGTGCTAAAACCAC
>JAJRSY010000073.1 GCA_024278565.1 Bacteroidota bacterium | reverse complement strand
GCAGAATAAAGAGGGCTTGTGGGGCGTTTATCGTTTCAAACGCGGCTTCGGCGGCGAGGTGAAACGCGCCGCGCAGACGTTGGATCGGGTTTATATGCCCTTTTTGTATGCGGGGTATAGGACGGTGAAGAGGTAGGTTTTGTGTTATAGCGTTATAATTGGACAAAATCCCATATAAAAGGTTGAAATTTATGAAATTGTTGAAAGAAATCCCCATCACTTACGAATGGTCTTTTGCTAATAAAACGAGGAAAGATACTTCTTATATTACGCATGGATATTATACATATCCTGCAAAATTTATTCCACAGGTTGCCGCAAAAATAATGCAAGATTATAGTAGTGAGGGAGATATTATTGTTGATCCATTTTTGGGAAGTGGGACAACTGTGGTTGAGGCTTTAGTAAATAAACGAGTTGGTATTGGAGTGGACGTTAATGAGATAGCTGTGCTTCTTTCCAAAGTAAAAACAACGCCAATAGATTCGAATCTGTTATCAGACGCATATCATAAACTGTTATTTGATGTGGAAAATGATACGCTTGTATCAGGTGATATATTGAAAAAAATCGTTTTACCTGACAGAGTCGATTATTGGTTTAAACCTCATACAAAAGAAAAATTATATATACTCTTAGGGCATATTTTAACTATTAACAATATAGATGTTCGGGATTTCTTTTTAATAGCTTTTGCACAGATTTTGAAAAGTTGTTCGATTTGGTTGCAGAAAAGTGTTAAGCCAACTCGCGATAAAAACAAAAAAGATTGTGATCCTTTTAAGAAATTTACGCGACAGTCTAAGATGATGTTGAAAAAACATGCGGAATTTACTCGAATTATTTTAGAGAATGGAATTGATGTTATTGATAAATATAGAATTGTTGAGAATTCTGACGCTAGAAAATTGCCCTGTAAAAACGGGGAGGTTGCATTGGTTGTGACAAGCCCGCCTTACGTTACTTCGTATGAATATGCGGACTTACACCAACTAGCTTCGCTATGGCTTGGCTATTTAGATGAACTTTCTGGTTTTCGTAAAAAATTTATAGGAAGTGCATATACCGATAGAAATGCTAGAGATTTACAAAGCCCATTGGGTGAAAAAATTTCAACGGATTTAGGTGATAATAAAAAAGGTAGAGGGGTTAGAAATTATTATGCTGATATGTTAGAGAGTTTCCTTGAAATGAAAAGGGTATTGAAAAAAGGTGGGAAAGCGGCAATTGTTATTGGTAACACAAAAATGCGAGGCGTTGATATCCTAAATGCGGAAGTTTTCAAAGAGCAATTTGAAAATATTGGTTTTAAAACTTTTGATATTATCCACCGTGAAATACCTTCAAAAATGTTGCCTTCAACACGTGACCCGAAAACGGGACAATTTACAAAATCAACAAATAACAATAAAGAGCTTGTTTATCCTACAGAATATATAATGATTATGGAGAAACTATGAGTAAAACAAAATATACGGTAGACGATTTAAAATCTCTCTACGAAAAGTATCAAGAAAAATATGGAAAAGAAGCTTATAAATATTTAAGCGAATTGTTTCGCGAGGCAAAACCTTTGCATGAGAAGTATTTTTCTGGGACAGATCATGAACAATCATGGAGGGCATTTAAAGGTAAAAACCTCGAGAATTTGATTGTTCATATTATCAAGACCGAAATTGAGCGTTTGGGGGTAAAAATAATTAATGGAAACTCTCTTGAAAGGACAAAAGAGAAAAATCTATCAGCTGAATTAGCTCAGGTAAAAAGAAATCTTTTGGTTGATTTTGGAGAATATGGCTATCATTTACCTGATGTGGACATAATCATTTACTCTCCTGAAAGTTATAATGTTATCGCTGTATTGTCCAGTAAAGTGACGTTACGAGAAAGAATTGCACAGACGGGGTATTGGAAACTCAAGATGGAAGCGCAAGAGTTAACAAAACACATAAAAGTTTATTTTGTGACGCCAGATGAAGATGAAACTTTGACGACTCAAAAGCCGACTAAAAAAGGAAGAGCGATAGTGGAAGAAGACTTGGATGGAAGTTACGTATTGAGCGAAACGATGATTGAAGAAAGTGATAAGGTAAAACTATTTGATAAATTCATTGATGATTTGAAAGAAATCTTAAAAGAATCGTGACAAAAAAAGACCTAGTACTTGAATCTACAACCCTTTGGGATTTTCCGACACAAAATTATGGAAACCGTCCGCATGGTGATAATAAATATCGTGGGGTTACACCAGCTTTTGTTATTTGGAATTTGTTAGAACGATACACGAAAGCTGGTGATATAGTTGTTGATCCAATGTGTGGAAGCGGCACTACATTTGATGTTGCCATAGAATTAAAAAGAAAACCCATATGTTTTGATTTAAACATAGTCCGTAAAGAAGTTATAAAAGCGGACGCTAAAAATTTGCCAATAAAAAGCGATGGGGCTGATTTTGTTTTTATTGATTCCCCATATTCTGATAATCTGAAGTATTCGAATCACCCGAATTGTTTAGGGAAAATATCTTGTGAAGATGATAGATTTTTTGACCAGCTAGAATTTGTTGCAGTTGAATTAAAGAGAGTTCTGAAGCAAGGAAAAGTTTTAGCTTGGCTAATTGGGGACCAATGGAAAAAAAAGAAATTTACCCCAACTGGTTTTTATCTTTATCAAAGATTGGCAAGACATTTTGATTCAGTTGATATTGTTGCTGTTGCTAGACATAATCAAACTTCAAATACGAGGGTATGGCATCATAGAGCTAGGCAATATAATTTTTACCTTAGAGGGTTTAAGCACTTACTGATTATGAGAAACACAAAAACAGAATAAACAGGAGGTTTTTTATGTCAAAAGAATTCACCCTAGAAGAAAAAAAAGCAATTTTCGCTAACGACAATTATCGTTGCACCATGTGCGGACGCGGTATTCAAGATGGCGTGAAATTACATATTGACCCCATTAAAGCCAAAAATAGAGAGG
>JAJRSY010000072.1 GCA_024278565.1 Bacteroidota bacterium | reverse complement strand
GAACGACGGACAACGGCTCAAGGCCTTCGCATATTATGCCTTCGCCGGACAGTCCGCCTGGGAAATATGGAGAACGGGCTCTAATTCAGTCATATTATAGAATATAGCCATATTGATTTAAGGTTTAAATGGGCGAAATGCAAACCCGCAATTGTATTCTATGGTTTGTTTTTATTGACGCTCACGTTTATTTTACAAACTTCTATGGACAAAGCCTTTCTAGATTCATTGATCAATGGTGAATTACGGTTTTTAAAATTTAAAGTCCCATTACAAGGAGGGTTATATGCAAACACTTTTTTTATAATATCCGTATTCGTAGTACCACTACTCGAAGAGGTCTTCTTTAGGCGCATCATTTTCAGAAAACTACTTGAACAATACAGTTTGATAAGCAGTATGGTCATATCATCTTTTTTATTTGCCTTGATGCATCAGAGTATTGAAGGCTTTCTGGCCTATTTCTTTTGGGGTCTTGTTTTTACGTACCTATATCATCTGACCAAAGTTTTATGGCTTAATGTTCTGGCGCATAGTCTATGCGGTCTACTGGCAAGTGTTACAGCGATAGCAACATATCAACCCACTGATTCATTTTATTTTATCGGGCTTCTAATTTATGTTTTTTGTGCGGCAGGAATTTTTGTGTCCATAAAAGAACTCAGGGCTTTAACAATCTGAATTGTTTTCCCAGAACAAGTTCGAACTTCATCTTGATGATAGTGTATTCAAAACGGGAAAGTATTCAAAATAACCCTACCTTAAAAGAACAATTGAGCTTCAAAAACAGACTCTACATTTTGGTCCTAAGGTCAAAATGATCCTGAACAGTCGGGGGAGTGAAATACCCCTATGGCTTTGCCTCGGGGATAGTCGGTTTCAATAAGTTTTTTATCACTAGGGGTCTCATAGACTTACAAAGCAAACTCAAAATCAGTTATATCAAAAAACCAAAATTTAGACGAAAAACTGTAACTGCAAGGTTAGTGCAGTGGCAACGTATACTTTAGCATTATTAAGAACATGATTATTAATTTAAAATGAAAAATCATTTACAAAAAAGGAGTTGTTAACGTTGAATGGTGGTGGGGTAGTTCCATTAGTACAACCGTACGGAGGGATTCTCTTTGAAAAGCAATATATTATAGATTGGAGTTGGAGAGATGAAGAATCCGGAGAGCCAAAAGGTCTCCTCGTATAAAATATACTTTGATCTTTTACTAAAAATTCGGGTTGGTTTTTACGGCTAAGTTCTAATTAGCACAGTATTTTGTTTAAATAATTCAAATAAGTGATAGGCTTGGTCTGTTAAGAGCATAGACACGAACCATTGTTTCAAGGTTGTTTTACTATTCTGTATTTTATCTACATAAGCATACCAATTGAGATAGTTTTGCAGATATTTTGAACTCACGCCATTAAAAGGTCTCAAAAAGGTTCTCAGTTGTGAGTGTACATTATTCACCTTTTGTAAATGTACTGAGCCATCCATTTTATCTACATGGTCTTTAGCAAGTAATGCTTTGTGTTTTATCGTTGGATTGGATTTAGCAAAGGCTTTGTATGATGGATGCTTGTCGGTAATTAAAATGGTGTTGTCTGCTAATTTACCATCGAATGCCTTTTCAATTTCTTCTTTACTAAGCCGTTTTGAGGCAACTGCTTTTAGGTATTTGTCTCCATTTCTTTGGACAGCGGTCACCACCTGTACTGTGGTGACTTCATCTGAGCCTTGATTGCGTTTAAAGTCTGTTCCTCGTTTTCTAGACTTTCTTTCTAAAGATTTACTGCCTTTATTACTGAGTGCAAGCTCTAATTCATCACATTCCACCTCTGTTGAGAGTTGTTTTGGCACATATTGGGGACGCTAATATTTTATGACGCCAGTCAAAACTAGTCTGAATACTTATGCCCAGCTCCTTAGCTATTTTCTTTATGGGCATCCCTTTTTCCATACAGTTCAAGTACCCTTGCCATTTAGATTTTAGCTTTAGGCGGGTTCTAAAAATTGATTTTTCCAATTTTCTCAAAAAGACCTGTCTGCCGACAGGCGGGCAAAGACCCTTTTTCATCTTTTTGATGAAGAACCACATTTCAAATGGTAGTAAAAACCTGTTGATTTCAAGAATGGATATTGAAAACCATACTTACCTGCCTACTTGTTTATCAGTATGTTATTTTTAATCGCCTGATCTGCTCATACCTAAACAAGTTGTAGGTTAAATTCATTAATCCGATTGTTCCAGTTGCTCTTGCCATACCTACCGATCTTAAAACCAGGCCATTCATACTTGATCGGACACGTTCCAGCTGATGCAGATGATCATGTAGTATATGATATGCTTCTACATTTAGAAAATTTAGCAACAGGTACAGTAACACGTTGATTATATTTATTTGCTACGAAATCCCTCGTAAATAAATATATCAAACAATAATGACGTTTGATGCTTTAAAAAAGTGCAGTTCTAAAAGGCTGCACTTTTTTTATGCTGTTTTTTTAACTAAATCGGCAGCAATAAATAGAACTCGTCTTGAATTTTTGTTTGGAACCGAACCTGCCTGGCCGGCAGCTACGGTGTACCCACATCTCTGTAAGTGACTGATTATGAGCGCCTTAATTTAAGCCGAATTCAATTTATTTTTATGTTTTTTTTGAAATGATATATTTTAGGCCACTGTATTCCAATCACTTATATAATCCGGGTTTTTGTCTTTAGCCTTTTACTATACTTGTGGGTACACCGTAGCTGCGTGACAGGCAGGCTTGCCCTGAGGTTTAATGCCTTTTATTTTCTTAGCTGTTTTTTGGGTGAATAGTTACAATAAATTTCATCATTTTTTACCGTTTTGAGGGCTTCCACTTCTAAAGGTTCAAAGCCCAAGAACAGGCCGTAAATTGCAAAACCGGAAATGATGAGTTCTAATTGCCAGCTCTCTTGCTGCAGTTTATCGAGTAATTTCTTAAAATCGGCACTCTGGTAGTCGTTCTTCATAATGGTGGTTATCTCCTGCAATATAGGAATTTAAAAAAAACCGCCCCGACAATGTTGTCAGGGCGGTTTTTCATAAACCAAAGGTTGAATAGTTGATGTTTCATAGCTATTTCACCATCTCGTAACTTCGTTTGATAAACTCGGTCAGTTCCTCCCCTTTTAACAAACCTTTTGAAAGTCGGGCCAAATCGATGGATTGGTTGATCAATCGCTCTCGCTTTTTTGTGGTTTTGGTGCTCAGGATCTCGCCAACAAGCTCGTGGTTGGTATTGACGATCAGGTTGTACATTTCTGGCATATTGCCCATACCGAACATTCCACCGCCACCGGTCTGTTGCATTTCTTTCATACGGCGCATAAATTCAGGCTCTGTGATGATAAAGGGCGACGCATTACTGTCCATCGCTTCCAATTGAACGGTATAGCTTTTGTTCTCGATCACCTCTTCTAAATTCGCCTTGAGCTTTTCTTTTTCCTCATCGGATAGTTTAGAGATTTGCGCATCCTCTTTTTTGATAAGATTGTCCAAATGATCTGCGTCTACCCTTGCAAAGGATAGGTTTTCTTTGGAAGTTTCCAATTTTTGTATCAGGTGGCCGATTATAGGTGAATCCATCAATAGTACTTCGTATCCTTTTGCTTTTGCAGCTTTGATATAACTGTGCTGTGCTTCTTTGTCAGAGGCGTACAGTAGTACTAATTTATCATCCTTATCGGTCTGGTTGTCTTTTATTTTCTCTTGAAGTTCTTCAAAGGTGTAGTATTTGCCGCCAACGGTCGGATAGAGTGCAAATTTGTCAGCTTTGTCAAAGAATTTTTCTTCGGAAAGCATGCCGTACTCGATAACGATCTTGATATCGTTCCATTTGGCCTCAAAATCCTCTCGGTTGTTTTTAAAGAGCGAGTTCAGTTTGTCGGCCACTTTTCGGGTGATGTAAGAGGATATTTTCTTTACCGCACCATCGGCCTGCAAATAAGAACGCGATACGTTCAATGGAATATCGGGCGAATCGATAACCCCTCTGAGCATGGTCAAGAACTCGGGTACGATACCCTCAACATTGTCGGTGACAAAAACCTGCTTTTGATAGAGCTGAATACGGTCTTTCTGTACATTGAGGTCATTGGTCAGTTTCGGAAAATAAAGAATTCCCGTCAGGTTGAATGGGTAATCGACATTCAAATGAATATGAAACAATGGCTCTTCGAACTGCATGGGGTACAGTTCTCTGTAAAACGATTTATAATCTTCGTCTTTTAAGTCTTTTGGTTGCTTGGTCCAAGCAGGATCAGGGTTGTTGATGATGTTGTCTACCTCTTTTGTTGGTGCCGGATCGTCTTCTTTAGCATCTTTTGGTTTTGGCAGTGTTTCCGTCTTAGTGCCAAACTTTATCGGTATGGGCATGAACTTATTGTACTTCAACAATAGTTCATTTATTCTGCTTTCTTCTAAAAATTCTTTTGAATCGTCGGCTATGTGAAGAATGATCTCGGTGCCCAGATCTTCTTTTTTGCCTTTTTTTAAAGTGAAATTAGGTGAGCCGTCGCAGGACCAATGTGCTGCTGGTTCGTCTTTATAGCTTTTGGTAATGATCTCTACCTTGTCGGCAACCATAAATGAAGAATAGAAACCTAGGCCGAAACGACCTATAATCCCGCTGTCTTTGGCAGCTTCTTCATGTTTGTTTAAAAAATCCTCAGCCCCAGAAAAGGCCAGTTCATTGATGTATTTTTTAACCTCTTCCTCGGTCATGCCGATACCTTGGTCAATGACATGCAGTTTTTTTCCTTTTTTATCGATCTTCACTTCGATCATGGGGTTGTCATAAGTTGCTTTTGCCTCACCAATTGAACTTAGGTGCTTTAACTTTAAGGTTGCATCGGTGGCATTTGACATCAGTTCCCTTAAAAATATTTCATGATCGCTGTACAAGAACTTTTTAATGAGGGGGAATATATTGTCTACTGAAACATTTATTTTACCTTTTGCCATACTAGTTTTATTTATTTATTTATTGTTTTTTTTACGGTAAGGATTAAAACTGGGGGAACCACCCATTTTTTTATTCTTAAAATCCCATTTCATATTGGTAGAGGCAATTTTACCTTTGTTTTTTCGAATAACACCAGTCAAAAAAAATACCAAAAAGGGTATTAATGACAAACTGGCACTTCCTTGCTTTTTGAATGTAGGAGTGGAGATTGCTTTTTGACTATTAAGAAGGTTCAAAAGTCTTTGCCATTGGTTGCAATCTTTATCCAATGCGAGAAAAGTACAAAGCGAATGAACAAAGTAAAACGGGAAGCTATTAACATGGTGACAATAGGCGTTGGACATTAGACCTGTCAGCAGGCAGGCGTTAGACCTTTGGCCTTTTTCCCTTGTACATATTGATTTTCAGTAAGTTGAACGGGTCCGTCTGCTGGGCCTTGCCTGTCAGCTAGGCAGGTCTAAACTCCTAAACTATACTCCTGCCAAATGGAAACCCGAAATTTCAACCTGCCTGCCGGCAGGCAGGCTTGGTATTTTCCCCCATACCTTCGTTAAAATTTATCGCCGTAGCTGAGGCTATGCCGAAAAATTTTGCCCCTGCCTACCGGCAGGCAGGTTGGTATGAGAAAAACCCCTACCTAGATTCTCCCGAATTTCCATTTGACAGGAGTATAACTCTTAACCCGCATTATTCACGGATATTCTATTCCAAAGCCAAACTACCTGCTATAATTGAAAATGCTCGAAATTTGTTCAACTCAAAATTGAGTTACAGTTCCTTCACTAAAAAACCTCTGTGCTTTCCAATTCTACCGTGCCTGCCGGCAGGCAGGTTGATATTTTGACTTTTCATAACGAAAACCCGTGAATAATGCGGGTTAAACCATGTCCGCCAAATTAATATTGGAAAAATATTGTGCAGAACAGCCATAAGTCAGAACATAGCCATCCTAAACTATAATCCGCCGGTTTAATAACCACCATATATCATTATTTTGGTTACCTTAGATTGTTATTAATTCATTTTGATAGGATTGTTCTAGGGAATATGCTTTTTGAACAACCAAGAAACGAACAACGAACAACAAAATATACAATGTACAACTCAAAAATTATAGGACTGGGCCATTACGTTCCTGAAAACGTGGTCACCAACGACGATCTGTCAAAGGTGATGGAAACCAATGATGCTTGGATCCAAGAAAGAATGGGTATCAAAGAACGCCGCCATGTTGTTAAGGGTGATGGTAACACTACCACTACAATGGGCGTTGAGGCGGCCAAAATCGCCATTGAAAATGCGGGAATTGACAAAGATGATATTGATTTCATCATTTTTGCTACTTTGAGTCCTGACTATTATTTTCCCGGGCCAGGGGTTTTGGTGCAACGCGATCTGGGTATTAAAACGATTGGCGCGCTTGATGTCAGAAACCAATGTTCTGGCTTTGTATATGCGGTTTCAATAGCCGATCAGTATATAAAGAGCGGTATGTACAAGAATATTTTAATCGTAGGTTCAGAGATCCATTCCAAGGGTCTTGACATGTCTACCCGTGGTAGGGGTGTTTCCGTTATTTTTGGTGATGGTGCCGGGGCGGCGGTCATGAGTAGGGAGGAGGACACGGCTAAAGGGGTGCTTTCAACACATTTGCATTCTGAAGGGCAGTATGCCGAAGAGCTCTGGCTGGCCGCACCGGGAATGGGCGGCCGATGGGTCACCGATATTATTGAAGAGAACGACCCCGACGACCAATCTTATTTCGGTCATATGAACGGACAGTTTGTGTTCAAAAATGCAGTAGTGCGTTTTAGTGAGGTAATTTTGGAAGGTCTTTCAGCAAACAATTTAAAGCCGACCGATATTGATCTGTTGGTGCCTCATCAGGCGAATCTTAGGATCTCACAATTTATTCAACGGAAGTTTGAACTTAGTGATGATCAGGTGTTCAACAATATTATGAAGTATGGCAATACAACCGCTGCTTCTATACCCATTGCCCTGACCGAAGCATGGCAGGAAGGAAAAATAAAAGAGGGCGATTTGGTGGTGCTTGCTGCCTTTGGTAGTGGTTTTACCTGGGCCAGTGCAATTATTAGATGGTAGGACGGTTTAAAAACCAGATTGATATAAAAACACAAAACCCCGATGTTGCCATCGGGGTTTCTGTTATTGACTCCACTATATTAAACACTAACCATTAACTATAAAGATATAGCATCGTCAATAACCCTAATCATTGTTCTTTGGTCGACGTTCGTTATTTGACGTTCTTTCCATCTATTTATTACACTGTTTTTAAACTTTAACATCTCTTAACAAATGAAAAAAACACTTGTTTTTGGTGTATCCCTTAAATCAAATCGATATAGTAATATCGCCGTGAACCGGCTACAGGACCATAACATAAAAACGGAAGCTTTTGGTTTAAAAGCTGGCAAAATAGGGGAGTACAAATAAAGGTTAATTTAAGTGATTTTCAAAATATACATACCATAACATTGTATATTGGAGCACAGCGTCAGCCTGAGTATTACAGGTGTTTGCTGAAAATTAGCCCTAAAAGAATCATATTCAATCCTGGAACTGAAAACCCAGAATTTTATAAAATACTTAAAGACAATAACATAGAAGTTGAAGTTGCCTGTACTTTGGTATTGTTGGCTACCAATCAGTATTGAGAGGCCAATTTTTGAAAGGCGATTTTTCTGATAAAACTTTAACAAATTGAAAAACGTTTATCGAAGATTTTGATCGTTTTATCGAAGAGAAATTTAGATTGTAACCGGATTTTTATCACGAATTAGCCATAACCCTATAAATGTCAAAAGCCCATTTACGGGCAAAAGCTCATAGCCGAATGCATAGCCTCCAATATTTTCAACGGGTATTTTGCCCAATGCGACGATTACCGCTACCGAAACAAGTGCCACGATCCAAACATACCTGTCCTTTAGGCGGTGTTTGGTGAAAATACCGAAAGTGAAAAGCCCTAAGAGCGGGCCGTAGGTATACGAGGCTACGGTCAATAGGCCATCGATCACATTGCTGTCCAACACATATTTAAAGAGGATCACCACCAGAATAAGCAATATGCTCATGCCTATATGGGTGAGTTTCCTTATTTTTTTCTGACTGTTCTCAGGTTTTTTCTCAATACCCAGAAAGTCGACACAAAAAGAAGTGGTGAGTGAGGTCAGGGCGCTATCGGCACTACTATATGCAGCTGCGATAAGACCCAGCATAAAGGTAATGGCCACGGTGATGCCCAAACCACTGTTCAATGCAATTTCAGGAAAGAGCAAATCTGATTTCGGTTTACCGTCCATCAACGGCATTGCTATTTCGAATTTGTCGGCGTAAATGAAGAGCAGGGCGCCCAAGAGCATAAAAACAAAGGTCACCGCAACCAGCACCACACTAAAACTGACCATGTTCTTTTGGGCATCTTTGAGGGTCTTGCAGGTGAGGTTTTTTTGCATCATATCTTGATCGAGGCCCGTCATGCAAATGGTAATGAACATACCGCCCAAAAAAGATTTGAGCAGGTGGCGCTTCTCAAAAAAATCATCAACGAAAATAACCTGATTGTACTGTTTGAGTTCATCCGATGCCAGAAATTCGGTAAAACTCCAGTCTAGTTCATCTAGAATGAAATAAATCGAGAGTCCGACTGAAACCAGCATAAAAAGAGTCTGTAGAGTATCGGTCCATACAATAGTCTTTATACCGCCTTTGAAAGTGTATATCCATATCAACAAGATCGAAAGTGTAACGGTAAGTTCAAAGGGTACGTTCCAAGCATCAAAGACAAACTGCTGTAGCACGATGGCCACTAAAAACAATCGAAATGCCGCACCCAGTACCCGTGAAATAAAAAATGAAATGGCTCCTACCTTATAACTTACAAAGCCAAAGCGTTTGTCAAGGTACTCGTAAATAGAGGTGACATTTTGTTTGTAATAAATGGGCAGCAGTACATAAGCGGTCACCATATACCCCAAAAAATAGCCAAAGACCACCTGCATATAACTGAATTCTGAGTCTGCCACCCAACCGGGGACTGAGATAAATGTAACTCCTGATAACGAAGCGCCTACCATACCGAAGGCCACCAAATACCAGGGTGATGATTTTCCCGCCTTAAAAAAGTCGACATTAGAGTCGTTTTTCCCTGTAAAATAAGAAATCAACAACAGCAGTAGAAAATAACCGCCGATGAGGAGTAAAATATGGGTTGGTGTCATAGTAAGAGATTTCAGATGCAAAGTACAAAAAGTAAAAGAACTACTTACTTTGAACAATGAATCGATGGTTCATTGAAGTTGAAGATGTTATCTGTTTTTAATTAGCCATCCCCTGAAAAACTTATCGAATTTTCCAAAAAGTATTGATTTTATTAATGTTTTGGGGTGGTTTAAAATTGGGAAACTGTTTGAAAAGTTGTAATTTATTGTTGCAGAACAAACAAATTCCCGACCTTAAAAACAGTTCCATGGACAAGGTACTGATTAAAAAGATACAGACCCGATTGAGCCATTATTTTTCTTATGCACCACAGATGACCAAGCCCGAAACACGCTGTCTAAAAGATATGGTCTTGGGAATATTAAAATCCAGATCGGTATTTGTCAACCAAATAGCGGCATCACTTAGAGAGCCCTTAAAATCAAAAGATGTATGTAAACGCTTGTCGGCACAGTATCTAAAGGATGATTTCGCTGAAAATGTACTTGAGAGCCACCTTGAAACGGTCAGGTTCGGTATATCGAAGAACGATTTTATACTTATGGATGGCACCGATACCAGTAAGAAATACGCCAAATACATGGAAGGTCTTGAGTTTGTAGGGAACGGGGATACAGGGGAAATAGGACTTGGTT
>JAJRSY010000071.1 GCA_024278565.1 Bacteroidota bacterium | reverse complement strand
TTGCATCAGCGGCTATCGTTAAAAAAGGTACTGCGGTAGTAATAACACGGTCTTGCGCCGATAATTTACATACAAAAGCAAACAAGAATAATATCGATAATTTTTTCATTTTTTCTTAGTATAGTTTAATTAGCAATATTCATAAAACACATTCAAATTCAAAATTTAGATTTTGATTGTTATGATACGTAAACGGCTATTTTAAGAATATCTTGTACAACAGGCTTGTTATTTTCGATAAAAATTGGAACCCTATTTCAAATCTTCCGATAAGGCAGCGGTTAAAAAGACCTTTTTTAATCAATTCAACCCTCCATACTTAAACACACACCCAGTGCACCTACATTTCACCATCAACCATATACCTTAAATACCTTACCCTACTTATATGGAATAAGGAAAGAACTATGGTTATTAAATGGGAGCATCGATTAAATCAATCAATGTAATTATAAAAACCTGTAAACCAATTGTTTAACGACACTCAAATATAAACTAATTTACTAAACCATTAATAACTATAATACTATAAGGGTTTTTATACCGTTATGTTATTTACATAACATCATTACGGTTTTATGCTCATCTTAACGATAATTAAGATTTTAAAAATATTTTCAGAACAATGAAATATTATCCACAAATCATCGTTTTATAGCCGAAAGTGATACTTAAAAATCAAAAATACCAAATTCGAACTACTCCATTTTAAGGTAGTTTAACCATTTGAACTCAAGTCCTAATTATGAAAAAACAGTTTATCAAAGTTGTACTTTCTTGTGCAGTAATCGCAGGAGGTTTTACAGTCACAAGCTGTAAAAAATCTTCTTCAAAAAACGTCTCAAGAGCTACAGGTTGGAAAATAAATTCCAAAGAAGGTGGCTTTCAATACAATACAGATTTTAAGGAGCAGGAAACGGCTCCTGGGCTTGTATTTATCGAAGGAGGTACTTTTACCAAAGGAAAAGTACAAGATGACGTAATGCACGATTGGAACAATACCCCAACCACGCAGCACGTTCAATCTTTTTATATGGATGAAACCGAAGTGACCAATGTAATGTACTTGGAATATTTGGATTATTTGAAGAGTGTTTATCCTCCTGAAAATCCGAAATACACCAACATTTACAAAGGTGCCTTACCAGATACTTTAGTTTGGAGAAATCGATTGGGATTCAATGAAACCATGACCAACAACTATCTACGTCACCCGGCCTATGCCGAATACCCTGTTGTAGGTGTTAGCTGGATCCAAGCTACCCAATTTGCCGAATGGAGAACGGATCGCGTAAACGAGGTAATGTTGGAAAGGGAAGGATATCTATCTAAAGATGCAAAATACCAAGCTTCCTCCGGTGAGTCGCAAGGTACTTTTAGCACCGAAGCTTACTTGAACAGACCTGAATCGGTTTACAACGGTCAGATAGACTCTTTACAAGGAAACAAAAAGAAAGATAGTGTCAACACCTACGCAAAAAGAAGTAGTGGTGTCATCATACCCGAGTACAGGTTGCCAACTGAAACCGAATGGGAATATGCTGCCCAGGCCAATCAAGGCACTAGGGAATACAACAACTATAGAGGTAGAAAAAAATACCCTTGGGATGGGGACTATACCAGAAGCGGACAACGTGTAGGTAGGGGCGACCAATTGGCAAACTTCAAACAAGGAAAAGGTGACTACGGCGGAATTGCCGGGTGGTCAGATGACGGTGCGGATATCACAGCTGAAGTAATGTCGTACAAACCCAACGATCTTGGTCTTTATGATATGGCCGGTAACGTTGCCGAATGGGTAGCTGATGTTTACAGGCCCATAGTTGATGACGAAGTAAGTGATTTCAACTATTACAGAGGTAACGTTTATATGAAAACGGCCATCGGTGAAGATGGTAAGGTAACCGTACTTAGGGATTCGGTAGTGTTCGATACATTGCCAAATGGTAAAATAGTTGCTTTGAACCTGCCCGGTGAAATCAAAATGATCCCTGTTGATGATGAAGAAACCTATTTGAGAACCAACTTCTCTTCTAGTGATAATAGAGGTTATAGAGATGGTGATGCAGGTTCCTCAAGATTTTTTGACAGGTTCAGTGATGATGAAGATCAAGAGAACGCAAGAAAAATGTACGATTCGCCAAAACATAAGGTTGAACGCGATACTTTAGGGAAATTGATTCGCACTTATGACAAATCGAACAACAGATCAACGTTGATCAATGATGAGGCACGTGTGTTCAAAGGCGGTTCTTGGAGAGATAGGGCATATTGGTTGGATCCTGCACAGCGCAGGTACCTGCCACAGTATATGGCAACCGATTACATCGGCTTTAGATGTGCGATGTCAAGGGTGGGTTCGAAGTCAAAGACAAAGAACAAGACCCCTAGAGGAAAAAAAGCAAAGTAAAAAGCAAGCTATAAAGATTGAAGCCCCGACAGGAATGTCGGGGCTTTTTTTATACTTTTACTTCATGAAAACAACTGAACTGCACCGATTGTTCTTAAAGCATTCCAAAGTTTCGACGGACACTCGAAAGATTACCCAGAACTGTATTTTCTTTGCCCTAAAAGGGGATAATTTCAATGGAAATGAATATGCATCGGTGGCTTTGCAGAAAGGGGCTTCATATGCTGTAGTCGATGAAAATGAATACGTTATATCAAACAAGTTCATTCTGGTCGATAATGTATTGAAAACATTACAAGAACTTGCTTCTTACCATAGAGATCAGTATACAGCCGAAGTCATCGCCCTTACTGGGAGCAACGGCAAAACCACCACTAAAGAACTGATTAAAACGGTTCTTTCAAAAAAATACAAGATCATAGCCACGGCAGGAAACCTGAACAACCACATTGGAGTACCGTTGACCTTGCTCTCGATCCAACCCGACACTGAAATCGCCATTGTGGAAATGGGCGCCAACCATCAAAAGGAAATTGAATTTTTATGTAAAACCGCAAAACCCGACTTTGGTTACATCACCAACTTCGGTAAAGCGCATTTAGAAGGTTTTGGCAGCGAAGAAGGTGTTATTAAAGGAAAAAGTGAACTTTATGATTATCTAACAGCTAATGACAAAGCGGTTTTTTTTAATGCGGATGACCCAGTTCAACTCCAAAAACTCGGTAGTATCATCAAAAAATATGGGTTTAGCCAAGATAAACAACAGTATTACCAGATTAAGTTTTTAGGAGCGAGCCCGTTCGTGAAAATAATAGTGGAAGACACCAGCATTGAATCAAAGCTTATCGGGGCATACAATTTCACCAACTGTGCGGCTGCAATTCTTATAGGCAAATACTTCAATATTCCCCTAGAGGATATTCAGGATGCACTTGAAACATACACACCTGACAACAATCGTTCACAAGTTTTGGAAAAGAACGGACATAAGATCTTATTGGATGCCTACAATGCAAACCCAACCAGTATGGAAGCTGCGCTTAAGAGTTTTAACCGTTCGAAAGATGACAATAAAATCGCTTTTCTAGGTGATATGTTCGAACTAGGGGAAACTGCGCCCTTAGAACACCAAAATATTGCCGATCTGGCACTTCAGATGAATTTTGATAAGGTGTATTTGATTGGAGAAAATTTTTATGCCGTGAACACCCAATTAAAAAAATTTAAAACATTTGAGGCAGCTGTTACCCATTTAAAATCAAACCAATTGAAACCCAATAGCAACCTTTTAATAAAGGGTTCTCGAGGCATGGCTCTAGAACGCTTATTGGAATATATTTGAGTTTACAAAGTTGTCTTGGTGACACGACCACACTTTAGCATTTTTTTTCCAAAATAGGGATTCAACACTTTATCATTCAAACTTAGGGCTTGTGCAAAAACAACCTGTACATTTTGACTCGTTCTTTTGCTCCGCCCACACGCAAGCCGGTATCCACGCTTGATCTCGCCCAAAGTTCTCACTTTGTCGTACTAAACATTTTCTTTACGTTCCGTTCCGCCCTGTTAAAAAGTCTCGACACAACGAAGGCTATATCTGCGTTTTTTGCCTCGTTAGCGCACAAAATAACCCTGCCTGCCGGCAGGCAGGTTCGTCAATTCTGCATACTTTATTTTTGCACAAGCCCTTAGCCACCTTTGTCATTGAACTCGTCCGTAAAAGGCAATAAACTGCCTCGATGCAAGCATACGAGGTATTTAGTGGAAGAAAGTTTCTTCAATGAAAACCTAAGGTTTTCAAACTTTCCTCTTAATGCGAGGCGAGCGGGGAATTAAACCCTAAGAGATTAAACCCTAGAGCAAGCTCTGGTCCATTAATAGTCTCGATGTGTCAGAATACCCATGGGTCGAGATGCCTGCCCCGCTTTTCAACGGGATTAAACCCAGACAGACTCCGCTGAAAATCGGGAAAGTTTCACTAACAAAAGTAGTGAAGTGTATTGGATTCGAACCAACGACCCCCGCCCTGTCAAGGCGATGCTCTAAACCAACTGAGCTAACACTCCGTCATATGTTCTAAAAACAGTTCGCTAAGATAAGTTTTATTTCGGATACAAAAAACTGAAATATGCACGGGATTCAAAGAAGCGAATGGGCTTATAATGTTTTGTATGTAGTCAGCAACACTACGGTTTTCATAACTGTATTTTTTTCATAGCAATAAAATTTAAGACTGTTTCTATTCATACCGCTGAAGTCTGTTTTTCAAATGAACCATTTCGTTCTGTAATCGACCCATCCGATCTAAAAGTTGGGTAATCACCTCTATACCTTCAAGGTTGATATGAAGGTCAGAATACAAACGCAATATCTTTTCAACCTTGGAAAGTTCCCGTATCGGTATATATCGGGTGTTTTTACGAATTTCAATCTCTAAAAGTCCAAATTCATGGAGTTTTACTATAAAGCGATCTGTTACACCGTGACCGGCACAAAAATCGGGTACGGCTATTAGTTGTTCTGTGCTCATATCATACTTCATTTATTAATAGCGGCCAATTCCTTAAAAAGTTCTTTTTCCCTGCTACTGATATTTGTGGGCATTTTTATGTTATAGGTAATGAACAGGTCTCCAAAATGTCCTTCTTTTTTATATATGGGAAATCCCTTGCCCTTTAACTTTACTGTTGTTCCGTTTTGGGTCTCGGGCCTTACCTTTACTTTTGCCTTACCATCAAAGGTGTCCACAGTAAGATCCCCACCTAACAGTGCCGTATACAGACCAATGTCCACTGTTTTGTATAGGCTGCTTCCAACTCTTTTAAACGGGGTTTTGTTACTTACTGAAAAAGTAATGTACAAATCACCATTGGGACCTCCATTTCTGCCAGCCCCCCCATGCCCTTTTATCTTTATGGTCTGTCCATTTTCTATACCGGCAGGTATAGTTATGCGAATATTCTTCCCATTCACGGTAAGGGTTTGTTTATGGGCCTTGTACACGTCTGGTAGCTGCAATCGAAGTTCAGCATTAAAATCTTGCCCACGGAACTTTATCCTGCCCTTATTGGAAAACCTATCGTCTGTTTCGCCGCCAAACATTTCACCAAAAAAATCCGAAAAACCCCCTCCACCAAAATCGCCGGTATACTGTTGTCCCCTTCTAGAATTTTGCCGGGTACTGCCCGCCTTTTCATAAGCTCCGGCCTGTTGCCAATCTTTGCCGTACCTATCGTATTTTTTTCTCTTTTCAAGGTTTCCCAATACCTCGTTCGCCTCGTTTATGGTTTTAAATTTTTGTTCGGCCTGTAAATCATTGGGGTTAACATCAGGGTGGTATTTGCGCGCCAATTTTCGGTATGCTTTTTTAATGTCCTTTTCAGAGGCATTTTTAGTTATTCCCAGTATTTTATAATAATCTATATATTCCATTTGGATCTACCACTATTTATGTGGGCAAGATTATATTTTTAGGTTCGATCATCTTAACCCGCATTATTCACGGATATTCTATTCCAAAGCCAAACTATACTTCGACTATGCTCAGCACATGCCTGCTATAATTGAAAATGCTCGAAATTTGTTCAGCTCAAAATCGAGTTACAATTCCTTCACTAACAAACCGCTGTGCTTTCCAATTCTACCGTGCCTGCCGGCAGGCAGGTTGATATTTTGACTTTCATATGACTGAATGATTGAATGATAAAAATACGCAACCACGCCTCTGGCGTGGCAGGCTTGCCGTAGGCAGGTAAGTTGACATGGCTACTCTAGCCTGTAGTTTAGTGTTGATATGATAGGTTTATGACCTGAAAGGCCTTTGTTTTGTAATAAGATAAAAAATGTACGATAGTGAGCCCTTATTATATAATGTGATACAACTATCAACACCAATTCAAACTAGTGTCAAGCCTCAGATGATGGTTAAGTTGATGTTATTCCTGCCGACCCGCACAGTTTTGAATTTTACGAAATTAGAAAAAATAAACATAGCCGTAGCTACGTGAATCTTTTTATAATGGGTAAAAACGAAAAAGAACAAAACTTGGGGCGTCTTCTGAGGCTTTACGCAACACTAGGATCCTACTCTGTTCTCGCATTAAATCATTTTGAACTGATCCTGAACCTTCCACTACACCTGCCAGCCGCCAGGCTGGTTAGTGGCCGAACCTTCCATTTCATATAAACACTGTATACCAAGAATCTTCAAACTGTTCTTCGCACCAGAAAAGCAAAAATAAGAATAAAATAACAATCATTATATGACAACTATCATGTTATAAAATGGTTTATATATATAACTTACTGAAAGTTGGAACACTTGTGTGTTTTCTGTTTTATTGCAGAAGCTATAAGAATTCATTTTCGTTCAAAATATTAATTTCAGGTTGTTTTTCACATCGTTGCAGCTGAACGGAATACAAAATGTACCATAAATATGTATGTTTCCGAAAAGAACAGTAACATCTTCAAACTACTTTCCGAGGCAGTCTCAGAAGGTGTTATGGTCGTCAACCCAGAGCAGCTTATTGTAGCTGCCAACAAACAGGCAAATTCAATGTTCGGTTATGAAACGGACGAATTATTGGGCTTGCCCATATCGACGTTGATGCCAAAGGTTTCGCACCCTGAACTTGAACGGTACATAAAGTGGTGTTTCAAGAACCACGGCAGTCGTGGAATGGCCAAAGACCGAAATTTTTTGGGAAGGAGAAAGAACAAAATGGAGTTCCCCATAGAGGTAAGCATCACCCTGTTTTCGATTTATGGGAACAACTATTTGTTGGCCTTGATCAACGATATGACCTATGTGAAAGAAAAAGAACACGAAATTCGAGAGCTGAACACCCTCTTGGAACAAAAGATAAAAATACGTACGGTCAAGCTTCGGGATACCGTGGCAGAACTAAAAAAGGAAATAAATAGAAGAACAAAGGCAGAAACACTAATAAAGAACGCCCTTCATAAAGAACGTGAACTGAACGAGCTAAAGACCAAGTTCCTATCACTGGTATCACATGAGTTCAAGACCCCGTTGAGCGGTATTCTGACCTCTGCGATCTTGGTGGGAAAATACCCTAAGACAGATCACCAAGATAAGAGAGATAAGCACCTAAGAACCATTATAGGTGAAGTGCGGCACTTGACCACTATTTTAAATGATTTCTTGTCAATAGAACGTTTAGAGAAAGGAAAAGAGGTGTATGACTTGACAGATTTTCCATTGAGCAATGTTATAAACGAGGTAGTGTACAATACGAACATGCTGCTCAAAAGTGGGCAGAAAATAACCTATCCGCAGAACATAGATGATGTGGTCATCCACCAAGACAAAAAGATAGTGGCATTGACCTTGGGCAATCTGCTCCACAATGCCACCAAATACTCTTTAGAGAATTCTAAGATCGATCTACAAGTGGATATATTAGATGACAAGGTCGTATTTCATATTAGGGATGAGGGAATCGGGATACCCAAAAAAGATCAGAAACACATCTTTGAACGTTACTTTAGGGCTGAAAATGTACTTTTAAACCAAGGCACGGGTATAGGCCTGAACATTGTAAAAGGCCATTTAGGGAATTTGGGCGGAAGCATCTATTTTAAAAGCGAAGAAAACAAAGGAAGTACATTTACAGTCGAGTTTCCGACACAGCACCAAACCGGCCCTTAAAGCATTCATATTTTTTAAACCGATCTCATGAAAAAAGTATTGATTATTGAGGATGACACCATACTTCGCGAAAACACAGCCGAGCTTTTGCAATTGTCGAACTACAAAACACTCACAGCCACCAACGGCGAAAAAGGAGTGGAAATGGTCAAACAACATTTACCCGATATCATTATATGTGATATTATGATGCCAGAGATGGATGGGTACGGTGTTCTCAACTCCTTATTACAAGATGAAGCCACCAAACACATACCCTTTATTTTTTTATCGGCCAAAACCGAACGAAAAGATATTCGGAAGGGAATGGAACTGGGTGCAGATGATTATTTGCCCAAGCCCTTTGAAGAATCTGAACTTATCGGCGCCATAGAAAGCCGTTTGGCGCGAATATCGATTCTCGCAGCTAGTTCAAGAAACGAAAGCACCACAAATTTTGAACTCAACAATATCAATACTATACACGAGCTAAAAAACTATATAGATGACAAAGGAAACGAGACCGAATATAAACCGGGAACAACCATTTATCGAGAAGGCAGCAATTCGAGTATGGTGTATCTTATTTTAAAAGGCACGGTCAAAACCTATAAATTAGATGAGCTTGGCAAAGAATTGATCACTGCTGTCTACAAACCAGATGATTTTTTTGGATTTACCGACTTTACCAAAAACCTGCCCCACCATGAATTTGCAACGGCAATTGAGTGTACCCAGTTGGCAGGTGTTCCAAAAAGAGATCTTAAAACCATTTTGGGCGACAACAACCATTTGGCTTTAGAACTAATGCAATTAATGGCAGAGAACCTTTCTGAAACCAAAGAACAGTTGCTGCGTATGGCATATGCCACGGTACGCAGAAAAACAGCAAGCACTCTTTTAAAATTCGCAGAAAAGTTAGAAAAGAACGAGAAAGGAACACTTCATATACTACGAAGCGATTTGGCCAGCGTGGCCGGAATGGCCACGGAAACTTTGATCAGAACATTGTCAAGCTTTAAAAAAGAGGGGCTGATACATATTAAAGACCGGAATATACAACTTTTGGATATTGAGGGGCTGAGAAAGGTACATTGAAGTTTTTTCAACCACAAAAATCAGGTTTCAAATAGTTATTTCACCTAATAATTTGATGGTCACCAATAATAAGGAGACATGACCTTGGTCATTTTTCAAGTGTATTTTGCTTTATACTTTTATCGTGAACAAAGTAAAAGCAAATTGATACCGAGATGAAAAATATTTTAATTCCAACCGATTTCTCCGAAAACGCATTCAACGCCTTAAAATATGGTGTAGAACTTTTTCAGAAGAATAAATGTACTTTTCACATATTGCATGTAAATCCCATTCCACCTTATTCTGGGGCATCAAGTTCAATTAAGGCTTCTAGTATTCTAAAAGAAAACCTATTGAAAGACAGTAAAGATAATCTGCGAAAATTGCTGAAAAAAATAGAACGCCTTACACTGAACACCAAGCATACCTTTCATACAAGGGCGACTTATAGTTATTTCGTTGATACCGTAAAAAACGAAGTTGATAAAAAACAAATAGATTTGATCATAATGGGCACTAAAGGTGCTTCCGGTCTCAAAAAAGTAGCTGTCGGGAGTAATACGGGTGATGTCATCACTAAAGTTAAGTGTCCCTTGTTAGCTGTTCCTGAAAATGCAAGCTATAAGCATCCGAAAGAAATTGCCTTCCCCACCGATTATAATATTGAGTATGATTTAAAGGTATTGGACACCTTATTGGGCATGGCCAATCAGCACCAATCTTTTCTTCGTGTATTGCATGTTTCAAAAAAAGGTGATGAACTCAATGAAGTTCAATTGGCGAACAAAGCGTTTCTACATGATTGTTTTTCAGGTGCGGAACATAGTTTCCATTCACTTACGGGCACAAAACTGGAAACCGCAGTACAGTGTTTTGTGGAAAGTAGGGATATAGATATGATCGCCATGGTAGCCAAGAACCTCAACTTTTTTCAACGGATTCTTTTCAGGCCAGCCGTGGAAGAAATCAGTTATCATACCGATGTGCCTTTTCTTGTATTGCACGAGTAATAGAACTCATCTTGAGCTCATAGTCTAGTGTCAAGTCAAGATCAAAAACCAAAGAGGAGCTGCTGCAACTATCCAAAGCTGGTTGATTTTTTAGACTCACTCCAAGGTGAAGAACTTCAAAAAAAATTTCCACTTGGTTATCTCAACAAAATCGCAAGCAATGTTCTGGCACATGTACACCATTGGCACTTAATGTTTTTGGATTGGCACACTATCAGAAATGAAAGGAGAAAAACCATATATGCCCGCCGAGGGCTACACTTGGAGAACGCTACCTGAACTAAATCGATTAATTTGGAAAAACATCAAGATGTCAACTTGAAAGAAATACAAAAAATGCTGGATTCATCTACAAAGCAGTTCAAGAGACAATAAACAAACACATTACCAAAGAACTATTTGAAAAGAAAAAATACAAATGAACGGGCACGGCCTCTCTTGGCGCTTACCTTATTTCGGCAAGCCCAAACCATTATGATGGGCGTACAAACTGATCAAAAAATGCAAAAACCAACAAGAGGCCAATGGTCAGCCATGTGATTTGATAACCTGAACCATATCATTTTTTGCACTACACCAGATTGTCTCCACACTTGTTTTCCTTCTTTGAACAAGAGCAGGGTAGGCACACCCCGAACCTGATATTTTTTGGCAAGGGGCTGGTTTTTATCCACATCTACCTTAACGATCTTTATGGTGTCGCCCAACTCATCCTTTACCTTTTTCAATATAGGAGCCAACATTTTGCAAGGACCGCACCAATCGGCAAAAAAATCGACCAACACCAGGGTTTTAGAGTTGACAATGTCTTGAAAGCTGCTTTTCATTATGTTCTTGATTGTCGTACAAATTACTGATATTTTCCGAATATTGAACCTGACCAATATCATGGTCTTACATACTCTATCACCATAACTTTGCTTTTGACATAAAAAAGTTCAACTAATGAGAAAAGTTTTGGTTCCGACAGATTTTTCAGACAATGCCTTCAACGCACTGAAATACGCTTGCCAAATCTTTAAGTATGAAAAAAGTGAGTTTTTCATTGTTCATGCCTATGCCGATGAGGTTTACCGCCAAAATCCATTTGAAGAGCGCAGGGTTATGAACGAGTTGAAGGAAACCATTTGCGAAAATTCTGAAAAGCAATTAAAACAACTTAAAAGAGATATAACCAACCATTCGCCCAACCCCAAACATACGTACAAATTCATTTCCGTTTTTGGCATACTCGAAGATGCAATCAACGATTTGGTGAACCAAGAAAATATCGATGTCGTCGTCATGGGCACTCGCGGAAAAACGAACGACAGAAAAATCACTTTTGGCAGTAACACCCTTCAGGTATTGAAACACGTTCATTGTCCTGTTTTGGCCGTTCCCGTGAACTATACCCACCAGCAACTGAAGAATATACTTTTCCCCACCAATTATATGGTACCCTACAAACGAAGGGAACTAAAACTATTGGGCAATATCACTGGTTCTTTTCGGTCAAATGTTCATGTACTTTACATCGACCCAATAGAGAATCTATCTCTCCGCCAAGAAGACAACCAAGAATTTCTTAAGAGCTGTTTACAAAATCCGAAATTGGTTTTTGTCACTTCGCAAGAACAAGATAAGGCCACGGCCATCAACAAATACATTGTGCACAAGACCATTGATATGTTGGTCATGGTAAACTCAAGACACTCATATATAGAAGATATGCTGTGCCAATCTACCATTGATCAGTTGGGGCTACATTTGGGAATTCCTTTTTTGGTAATGCAGAATTTAACTCGATAACCTTTAAAAAACAATATAATGAAACGTATTATTCTACCTACCGATTTTTCTGAAAATGCATATAATGCCATTAAATACACGTTGGAGCTCTATAAAGATACTGAATGTGCCTTTTACTTATTGAATACCTATACCCCCGCCATCTATCAGGCAGAATATGTGCTCCATAGACCAGGGCAGATAGGCCTAGGTGATATTTATCTAGAAAAATCTTTGTCGCAGTTGAACAAATTACTGGTCACTATCGAAAAAGAGTTCAAAAACAGCAAGCATATTTTCATACCCCATTCCTGTTTCAACCTTCTGGTAGATGAGATTTCCAAAACCATAAAAAAAGAAAATATTGATTTGGTGGTGATGGGCACACAAGGTGCCACAGGGGCCAAGGAGATTTTTTTGGGAAGCCAAACCGTTCATGTCATTAGAAAGGCGACCTGCCCTGTAATGGCCATACCCTCCAACTTCGAGTATGAACCACCGAAAGAAATTATGTTTCCTACCGATTTTGAGGTCGATTACCAAAAAAAACAATTGCAAGAGCTATTGGAAATTGCAAAGAACCATAAGGCGACAATACAAGTGATACACGTATCAAAAGGATATGGACTTGAACATCACCAACTTGACAATAAGCGTAACCTGTTCAGTCTATTAAAGTCTACGACACATATGTTCCATGACATGCCCAACCAAGGAGTCATTGATGGTATCAACAATTTTCAAACAGATAAAAAGATGGATATGCTGGTCATGATCCAGAACAAGCACACTTTTTTAGAACGTTTGTTCATAGAGCCCGTCATCAAAAAAATAGGTTTTCATGTCTCGATTCCGTTCATGGTCATACCACATCTCCAAAAAAAATGAACCTATGAAGAACATTCTAATTCCCACCGATTTTTCAAAGAATGCCCATAACGCCCTTTTACATGCCGTGCAATTGGCCAAGGGGAAAAATTGCACCTTTCATTTACTCAATGTCCATGACAATAAAAACCCATATCTGAACGATAGTGAAGCGAAAAACTTGATGGTTCTGCTAAAAAATGAATCTAATGAAGGGCTACGGAAAGCATGCCACAAGATGATGTCATACAATACCGATCCACAACATATTTTTAAGACCATTTCACAAAAAGGCAAGCTAGTCGACATCATTTCTAAAACAGTTAAAAAAGAGCATATTGATTTGGTGATAATGGGCAATAGCGGATGTTCTGAGATTACGGCCATATTTATTGGAAGCAATACTTTGAATACCATAAGCAACCTAAAACGATGCCCCATTCTGACCATACCCAAAGACATAGGTTTTAAACCGCCCAAAACGATAGCATTTGTCACAGATTACAAGAGAAACTATGATGCCGGGCTTTTAGAACCATTGCGCACCATGGCCGAACAATACAATTCTAAAATATGTATAATGCGTATCAATGAAGCAAAAATGCTAGACAAGGTTCAAGAAGCGAATAGAAATGTACTGCTACAGTATCTCTCACCTTTTGAGTGCACTACCCATTGGATGCCCCTTTTTAAGAGCAAGGCCACGGTGATAGAGGTATTTATAAATGAACTGAACATTGATATGCTTGCCATGGTAAACTATAAACATGGTTTTTTTGCTAAAATAACACGTGAACCGGTAGTAAAAAGGGTTGCCTTTAATTTAAACATTCCTTTTTTGGTGTTGTCATCATAAGACTGACCGTGGTCATGGCATAATTCATTTTGCCCGTTTATTTTTGTAACATAATCTAAAGCAACACTTCGTGTAATTATGAATTATGAATGCTGAATTATAAATTAAAATTCTGAAAACCTGCCTGCCGGCAGGCAGGTCAAAGGTTGCGGCGTTAGTTGATTATCATTTAACTTACTGAAAACCTGCCGGCAGGCAGGTCATTACATACAAAAATTTACCGAACTATTGTAAAGAGAACGTTATGGACAAAAGAATTCTATTGCCTACCGATTTTTCGAAAAACGCACTCAATGCCATCAGATATGCATTGGATCTGTATGCAGATCAAAAGTGCGATTTTTACTTGCTGAATGCCTTTCAGGTCAGTGGCTATTCATTAGACAGTATGCGGGTGCCAGAACCCGGTGACCAGCGCTACGAAACCGCAAAGAAAGATTCAGAACAGCAGCTGGATAAGTTGTTGGGGGTATTAAAACTATATGCTGACAACGATAAACATACCCACCATACCATTTCAACCTATAACTCATTGCTCGATGCCCTAAAGGGCAGCATTGCCAAAAAAGATATTGACATAGTAGTCATGGGTACTAAGGGGCTAACTGAATCCGATACCGTTCTTTTCGGCACAAACGCGGTCAATACCATGGAAAAAGTGACCGAATGCCCTGTATTGGCCATACCTCATGACACACGGTTTTCGCCACCCAATGAAATTGTTTTTCCCACTGATTTTAAAACCAGTTTCAAACGCAGAGAATTAAATTATCTTATCGAAATCAGCAAAATGCACCATACCATTATACGGGTTCTACATATCAGGGAAGGAGTAAAACTAAACGGAACCCAAAAAAGCAACAAAGAGCTTTTGAAATCTATTTTTGAAGGCATAGACCACAGTTTTCACGAGCTTGGTGATATTAAGGTCCAAAAAGGCATCAACACGTTTATTGTCAGTCGCGAAAGTGATATGATTGCTTTCATAAACAGAAAGCACACTTTCTTCGGAAGCCTATTCTCAAAACCGCTGGTAAAAGAAATGGGGTATTATTCGACGATACCCGTACTTGCGCTCAATGAACAATAAATACTTCAATTTACAAATATCAAAAAACCTTATTGGAAGCCCTTAGCCGTTTCATGGATTGAAAAGGGAAATAGCAACTATTGAAGGTTCATTTAACAATCAGTATAAATATGAAAAACATAGGAATTTGGATGGATAAGGAAAAAGCCCATATCGTACGCTTGGGCAAAAATAGGGAAACGTTCGAAACGATATTTTCAAATATTGAATTTTTCAACCCAAAAGGAGGGTCGGGTACAAAGTTTAAAGGTGGCCCGCAAGATGTGGTACAGGACAGCAAATATTTGGAACGCGAAAAGCACCAAATGAAATCGTACTTCAACAATTTGACGAGTTCAATTCACAACGCAGAAGTCATCGCTCTTTTTGGCCCTGCAGATACTGCCGAAAAATTTCGTAAAGAGCTAAACAAAAGCAATAGACCACTTGCAAGCAAAATCATAACCGTCAGTAAAGCCGATAGCATGACGAACAACCAGATTAAAGCACTTGTCAGAAATTTTTACAAAACGTCAGTCCAGTAAACTGTACCGTTGGTATTTCTTAAACTAACCTAGAATACTCAATAAAAACAAGACCTTTTTTAGAATTAGTTCTCGTTCCCAACTGACCAATATCATTTCAAAATGCATTCGATGGCACTACTTTTAGTACAGCACACTAAAATTATTTATTAACCCTAAAAAATTACATTATGTCACTAATTAAATTTAACAGAAACCGATTGCCATGGAACAATGACCTGATCAATTTTTTTGACCGTGATGATTTTTTGGACAATGATTTTTTCAATCTTGAAAGTTCGTTGCCCGCTATGAACGTAAAGGAAAATGAAGGTGATTTCGAAATTGAACTGGCCTCTCCAGGTTTTGACAAAAAAGATTTTGAAATTACAATAGAAGATGATGTTTTAGATGTCTCAGCCAAAAAAAGCGGAGAAGAGATTGATGACGACGATGATTACACCCGTAAAGAATTCAACTATCGTTCATTTAGACGAACTCTTCAACTCCCTAAAACCGTAGACAGCTCAAAAGATGTAAAAGCAACCTACAAAGATGGCATTCTTAGACTGAACCTTTTGAAAAAAGAAGAGGCCAAAAGAAGGTCCAAAAGAAAAATAGAACTGGCTTGACTTTTTTTACGATACGGCAAATGACAATAATCACCATCTGCCGTATCGTATTGATTCTTAAATTCCAACGATATGAAAACCACAAAAAACAAATGTCAAAATATAGAATGGCTGAGTGCCGAAGAAATGCACGAAGATAGTGTACAATGGATGTCCGAACTGAAATTCGTGAAAGGCGAACAGCAATTTTTAAACAATCTGGTGAAATCGTATACACTACAATTGATAGATCCAGAAGTGTTCGATAAAAGCAAAAAAATAATAGATGCTATTTCATCTGCAGAAAAAGAGGTGGTAAAACTAATGAAAGCGGTGCAGGTACATGAAAACCAGTTAGAGATCATGGTCGATGACCTAGATGAACTGGAAATGGAAAAAACTTATAGGAATGCCCATTGCAAGCTACGTTCCGACATAGATAGGTACTTAGGGCAGTACAGAAAGCTAAAGACAGGCCTCTTCAGAATGTTGTCGAAAGTGATGAAAAAACAAAAGCAAAAACGACTGTTGAACTAAACGTCTTTTTCAAACCTCACAGTTACAGCTTTTAATGGCCCTATGTTGTTTGTAACGGGTAAACCTGTAGGCAGGCAGGGGTAAAAAGGCTTAATGAATTTGCCATGCCTACGGCAGGTAAACCAGTAAGACCTCTTGTGGATAAGGTAGGAAATAGAATTAATTAAATTACCCACTATGTTCGACATAGAACCCTTTTATTAGAGTCTGTGATATTATGGAAATGAAAAAAATCTATTTGATGATACTGGCCATGGTTCTTATTGGCTGTTCATCGGTACACCTGATCGAGAATTGGAAAAACCCCGATATTGTAATCTTCAATGCCGATAAGGTATTGCTCGTTGGCATGACCCAAAATGAAAAAGCCCGAATCGATTTTGAGAGTAGACTGAAAAAAGAGTTTGGTATACGGGGAGTCGAAGCCATGCGCAGTATTGATGTATTTGATGTTGAATTCACAGATTCCGTTAAAACCGAACAAGAACTAGACGAAGCGGAACAACAGTTGTTGGACAAGGGTTTCGATGCGATCCTAATCACTAAGATCATAGGTTCTGAAAACAGAAAAACCCTTAGAAGGGCATTGACTGGTTTTAACGGCCATTATTATGGTTTCAAGGAAGACTACCTTGAACACCAAGACATTTATTTTGATACAGAATACTATGAGAATTTCACCGTATACCATGCCGAGACAGCATTGTACTGTATTTGTGTGGGAAAGGAAAGAGCCTTGATCTGGCGAGGAAGCATAAACGTAACAGACCCCATTGATATAACTAAAACGGTTGACGACTATGTAAAATTGGTGCTACTTGCCATGACAGAGCAAGATTTGGTTTTTAGAAAACAATAACCGGTGATCGATGTACTGCATTGTTACAATAACGAACTGAAAATTCGTGCGGCACCTTCTTTCAATTTATCAAGCCAAGGTCTTTTTTGGTACTCAGCATAATTCAATTTCTTGCTTTTGCCACATTCCATCAAAAAAAACTCCTTTAGTTCCTTTGCAAAATCATCATCGTAGACCAATGCGTTCACCTCATAGTTCTGTTCAAAACTGCGAACATCAATATTAGCGGTACCTATTGATGTGATCGTGTCATCACCTATCATCACCTTACTATGTAGAAAACCATCTGAAAAAAGATATATTTCAACACCAGATTTGAGCAAGGGTTCGAAATATGACCGTACGCTCCAATTGACCAATCGGCTATCGTTATTTGCCGACAGCATCAATCGAACATCGACCCCGCCCAAAGCAGCGGTCTCCAAAGCCGTCATAATGGCATAACTCGGCATGATATAAGGATTTATGATATAGAGATATTCATTTGCAGTACTTATGATCGAAAAATAAACTTGCTCAATAGCCGGAAAATCATCATCGGGCCCACTTGACACAATCTGTACGATCGACCTTCCTTGTTTTGTAGTACGGGGCATGCTCTTTTTAGAACTGTTGACCAATTGGCCACTGACCAACTGCCAATCGGTTAGAAAAACCCGGTCCAAACAAGCTGCGGCAGAACCTTCGATTTTTAGGTGCATATCGTACCACTTCCCTAAAAATGAATCTCCTTTTAAGTACTTATCAGAAACATTGATTCCACCGGTAAAGGCAATGTTCCCATCCACTACAATTATCTTTCTGTGATTTCTATAGTTCAGTGAGTTCAGAAAACGGCCAAAACGAAAAGGTAGAAACGGATAGACCTCCACCCCTATTTCGGTCAACTGCATTAAATATCCCCTACTTAGCGAAAAACTCCCTATTCCGTCATAGATCAACCTTACCTTAACACCACTTTTGACCTTTGTTTCAAAAAGTTTGAGCAATCTATTGGCCAATTCGCCCTCCTCAAAAATGTAATACTGTAAATGAATGTACGAATTGGCGTTTTCCAAGGCATAAAAAATAGCCTCAAAAGTGGTTTTTCCATCTTTAAGGCACATTAACGAGTTATTGAAAGTTGGTGAAAAAGAGCTGTTCTTTTCTATCAACCTAATGATTTTTTGGTGTGCGTACAATTCTTCCGGCATCTCATCATAATCAAACAAGGTATTTTCGAAAGACAATTGCTTTTTCATGTAAATCAACTTGTTCTTTCTACGGTTTCTACCTATCATTATGTAGAGCAGAATACCCCCGACCGGAATCGTGAAAATAGCCAACAACCAAGCCAAGGTCCTTGCAGGCCTAACCCCATTGACAAGAAGGCCTGCCACAATTGTCAAAGCGATTACTATGTACAATACCACAAGTACAACGAACAGCATGGGCATACTTATTTTGTATAGATCTTAAAAGGGAATACATCTAAACTAAGTCCATTTTTTGTAACCTATCATGATATTGGTCATTAAAACATGACTGGAAATTGTTTGATAAAAAAAGAGGGGGAG